>NZ_JACHHY010000042.1 GCF_014202905.1 Chitinivorax tropicus
CCCCCCGCCCGCCCCCGGCGAGAAGGAGACACGATGCCATTTGAAACGCAGGGGCCGGAACCGCTGGACGCCGTTATCAATGTACGGCTAACCGCTGCGGAGAAGGCCCGCTTGAAGGAGGACGCCGACCTTGCCGGGTTGAGCATGTCCGAGCTTGTCCGCCGCCGTTACTTCGGCAGGCCAATCATTGCCAACGCCGACGCCGTGATGCTCAAAGAGCTACGGCGCATCGGTGGATTGCTCAAGCACATCCACAACGAGAGCGGAGGCGTTTACAGCAAGGACACAGCCGGGGCGCTTGTGGCCTTGAAAGCCTACATCGGGAAACTAAGCCGTGATCGTCAAGAAGGTTAAGAACCCGCAGAAGGCGGCAAGCAAGTCAGTGCGCATTTCCCGCTTGACCGGATACATCCGTGAGCCTGAGCGCGAAAACTCGCAGGAGAAGTGCATCCATGCCGGTGCGCGTGGATTCATCACCGATGAACCACACAGCCAAACGGCTGAAATGATTGCCTTGTCTCAAGAAGCAGTGAGAAGTAAGGACACGATCAATCACTATGTCTTGAGTTGGCGAGAAGGCGAGCAACCCAGCCCGGAGCAGGTAGAAGAAGCGGTAAGCATCTTTATGGAAGAGCTTGGCGTTAAAGACCATCAAGCCATTTATGGCTTGCACGCCGATACGGACAACTTACACCTTCACCTTGCCATCAACCGCGTGCATCCTGAAACGCTCAAAGTGGTGAAGATCAATAACGGCTTCGACATTGAGGCAGCGCACAAGGCGATAGCACGAATCGAGAATGCACAAGGCTGGCAGCGGGAGCAGAACGGGCGCTATCAGGTGTTGGAGAACGGTGAACTAGGCCGGGAGCACATCGACAAGGACAAGCCGCGCCAACCAGCACAGCCGAAGCGTGACATGGAGAACCGAACCGGCGAGAAATCCGCCGAGCGCATCGCCATTGAGGACGGCGCACCGATCATCAAGAAGGCGCAGACGTGGGAGCAGTTGCACCGAGAGTTAGCAGCCAAGGGGATGCGCTACGAGAAAACCGGCAGCGGGGCAACCCTCTTTGTCGGTGATGTTGGCGTGAAGGCCAGCAGCGCAGACCGGGACGCGAGCCTATCCAAGTTGCAAAAGCGACTTGGAGCCTACCAGCCAGCGCCGCAGCGGCAGCAGGTAGCACAGCGGGAGCCGGAGCCGATCAAGCCAGACGTGCCGGGGTGGAAGGACTACATCACCGGGCGCAAGGCGCACTACGCGGAGAAGAACGCCGCGAAGCTGGCACAGGACAAGCGGCAGGAGCAGGAGCGCAAGCAACTTGCCGAGCAGCAGAAGGCCCGCCGCGATGAACTCATGCGCGGCAACTGGAAGGGCAAAGGCGAAGTGCTCAACGCCATGCGCAGCGTGATTGCCGCCGAGCAGGCGGCAGAGAAAGCGGCCTTGAAAGAGAAGCACCAGAAGCAGCGCGAGCAGCACCGGCAGCAGTTCCGCCCTTATCCCGACCTGGAGCAGTGGCAGCGGATGCAGCGCAGCCCGGAACTTGCCGAGCAGTGGCGGCACCGGGCCAGCGAGCCGCAGCGCATCGAGGGCGACCGCAGCGAGCCACCGACGCCGCGAGACATCCGCGCCTATGCCCCGGAGATCGTGGGCCAGCAGGTGCATTACAGCCGCCGCGACGAAGGCAGCGGCGGGCGGGGTGTGTCTTTCGTGGACAAGGGCAAGAGCATCGACATTCACGACTGGCGCAACCGGGACAGCACGCTTGCCGCCTTACAGCTATCGGCGCAGAAGTGGGGCAGTTTCACCGTGACAGGGAACGATGAATACAAGGCCATGTGCGCGAAGTTAGCAGCAGAGCACGGCTTCAAGATCACGAACCCAGAGCTACAGGAGAGCATCCAGCAGGAGCGGCAGCGGATACAGCAGGAGAGGGCGCAGGCGATGAAATCGGAGCAGCTAAAGCAGTTCGAGCGGTACGCGGAAGCGGTAGGCGCGGAGCGTTACCGGGTAACGTCCATCAAGATGCGCGAGGACGGCGGCAAGCAAACCTTCATCCTCGACAAGAAGGACGGCATCACGCGGGGTTTTACGCCGCAGGAGATCGAGCAGCGCACGCCGGAAATGCAGCGCCTACAGCGCCGCGGCGAAAACCTGTACTACACGCCGCTATCGGACAAGAAGCATCACATCCTGATCGACGACATGAACCGGGAGAAGCTGGAGCGGCTTATCAAGGACGGCTACCAGCCCGCCGTGGTGCTCGAATCCAGCCCCGGCAACTATCAGGCCATCATCACTGTGCCGAAGCTGGGGACGCCTCACGATAAGGACGTGGGCAACCGCCTGAGCGATGCCCTGAACCGCGAATACGGCGACCCGAAGCTATCGGGAGCCATCCACCCGCACCGCGCACCGGGCTTTGAAAACCGAAAGCCCAAGCACCAGCGCGAGGACGGCAGCTATCCCGAAGTGCGCTTGCTCAAGGCCGAGCGCCGCGAGTGCGTCAAAGCGTTGGCCCTGTCCAGCCAGATCGACGCCGAGTATCAGCGGCAAGCCGCCTTGAAGGCGCAGCAGCCCGAGCGCAACAAGGCCAAGCCTGCCTTGGAGCTTGCAGCGGCCAGCGGCAGCGCGATCGACGCCTATCGGCGGCATTACCGCGACGTGCTCAAGCGGCAGCGGGGCGGCGAGGTGGACTTGTCCCGCGTGGATTCCATGATTGCCGTGCGGATGCGTGTCACCGGCCACGATCAAGCCGCCATCGAGGGCGCTATCCGCCAGTGCGCCCCGGCCACCCGGCAGAAGGACGAAGGCCGCGACTGGAACGACTACGCGCAGCGCACCGCCCGCTATGCCTACAGCGCCGCAGGCGACCGCCAAGCCGCCGAGTTGGGCAAGTACCGGCAGCAGTGGGAGAAGCTGGAAGGCCGCGAGCCGCAGCGGCAGCAAGAGCAGGCCAAGGCGCAGAAGATCGAGCGCGACAACTCGCCCGGCATGAGTCGATAAGGCTTGACGTAACTACAAAACGAATCTACAATAAAAACACAATGGAACTTGAATGGGACGCCGATAAAGCGGCACGAAACCTGAAAAAGCACGGCGTTTCCTTCGAGGATGCCGAGCTTGTTTTTTACGACTCCGGGCGGGTTGAAGCCTACGACGGACGCGAGGACTACGGGGAAGATCGTTGGGCAACGATTGGGCTTGCCTATTCGGCTGTCCTGTATGTGGTCTACACCGTTCGACACGAGGAAACCATCCGCCTTATCTCTGCGAGGAAAGCAAATGCCGACGAAAGAAAGCAATATCGTGAAGCGAACTCTTGACCTCAAGAAGCCGCCGCAGTTGAGCGCCGAGCAGAAGGCGCGACTGGATGCCGTGGCCGCGATGCCAGATGAGCAGATCGACTACAGCGACGCGCCCAGCCTACCTGATGCCGTTTGGATGAAGGCGGCGGAGCAGTTGCCTCACACCAAGAAGCAAATCACGCTGCGCATTGATGCCGAAGTGTTGGAGTTTTTCAAGCACACTGGCGCGCGGTATCAGTCCCGCATGAATGCCGTTCTGCGCTCTTACGTTGAGGCGCACAAGGCGCACGCGAAATGAGCGGTGGAGACAAGCAGCTTGAGCTTGAAGCGCTCGCCGCCGTGGGCGAAATGCTCTTGTTCGACCAAGCCAGAGGCAACCCGGAAGAAGCCGCACGCATCCTGCGATGTGCGCGGCTTTTTGCTCGTTCAGAGAACGCCGCGCAGCGCCTCAGCGAGCTATGCAACGAGGCGGGCAGTAATGCCGCTTGGCACGAAAACATCGTGGAGGAACTGCAAGACCGCGAGGACTTGCAAGCCGCCGAGGCCGTCATGGAAGCCCGCCGACAGGCTCAACTTGTTGCGCAGGCGGATAGCGCCGACACGGCCTTGCAGACCCTCATGGACGAGGTAGCGGCGGACACCTTCGGCAGTCTTGAAGCAGACTATGCAGCCCAAGCACAGGCCGAGCAGGAACCTTTCCGCTACGAGATCATGCCCCGCCCCGCCGATCTTGGTGGCGGTTGGCGGTTGCGCCTGTTGGAACGTGGCGAAGAAGTCGGCGGCGGGGTGTTCCCGTTGTCCGAGTACGCCACGGCAGAGAGCGCAAAGGAAGCGGCCAACTATGCCTATGAGGATGCCTTGGCCGAGGCTTCTGCATGGTTGGCATCGAGGCAAGATTAAGCGGCGCAGGCCGGGGATTGCAGCCCCGGCAGCGCCTAACCAAAACCGTTCTACACAGGAGAACAGCATGGCTTTAGACATTATGGCGGCCTTCACCAATGAGCCGCCAGAGCTAGATTTCATCTGGCCCGGATTCTTGGCCGGAACCGTGGGCGCACTCGTCGCACCTGGTGCAACTGGCAAGAGCTTTTTTGCCCTTGAAGCGGCCATGTCCATTGCGTGCAGCGTGGCAGGCGGCGACCTCGTAGGGCTGGCCCCCATGCACACCGGCCGCGTGGTCTATCTCGCTGGCGAAGATCCACAGCCCGCCCTTGTGCGGCGTGTTCACGCCATCGGCCAGCACCTCAACCAGTCGGCCCGCGAAGCCATCGCGGAGAACCTGACGCTTGAGCCGATCATGGGCAAGCGGTTGAACGTGATGGACGAGGCGCACTTGCGCCGCGTCATCGACTACAGCGCCGGGGCGCGGCTGATCGTGCTGGACACCTTGAGCCGTATTCACAGCCTCGACGAGAACAGCAACGGCGACATGGCCCGCCTTGTTGCCGTGCTGGAACACATCGCGGCCAACACCGGGGCATCAGTGCTTTACCTGCACCACGTCAGCAAGGGCAGCGCCCGCGACGGCCAGACCGACCAGCAGCAGGCAGCGCGGGGCGCTTCCGCCCTGATCGACAACGCCCGTTGGTGCGGCTACGTCGCCAAGATGACCGAGCAAGAAGCCGAGCGTCTGACTGATCGAGGCTTTGACCGCTCGCCCATTGGCGACCGACGGAAACGCTTTGTGCGATTTGGTGTAAGCAAGATGAATTACGGCGAACCTCAAGATGAACGCTGGTTCCAGCAGCATGAAGGTGGAGTGTTGCTGCCCGTTGAACTACAGGAAGTCAGCAATGAAAAAAACAAAAAAGGGGCGAGCCGTGATAAAGCCTAAGCACGAACTCACCCATGCTAGGCATGACCCAGCTCACTGTCTCGCGCCGGGTCTTTTCCGCAGCTTAAAGAAAGGCGACAGGAAAAAGCTAAAGCTGGACATTACCTACTACTTCGGCGCGGAAGCTCTGCGCTTCGTTGGATTTGAACCGCTTGGAGCCGACGATATGCGGCTACTGCAAGGCATTGTTGCAATGGCTGGACCGAATGGCATTCTGCTAACGCCAGACCCAGAAACACCAGCAGGCAAGCAATTGAGGCTGTTCCTTGAGCCACGTTTTGATGCGGTAGAGCAGGATGCCCTAGTGGTGCGCCAAACACTTCCTAAGCTACTAGAGGAGATCGGATTAACCGATGGCGGCGACAACATTAAAGCCCTCAGAGACAGCCTGATACGCATGTCTAACGTCACCGTGATTGCAATCAAAGATGGGGCGCAAAAAGCGCAAGCCTCATCCCATCTCATGACGCACCTTTTTGACGAAACAGATGGGCGGCTGTGGGTTGCCCTCAATCCGCGAGTTACCGAAGCTGTCATGGGGCGTCGTCCCCATACACGCATCGACATGACCGAAGTCAGGGCGCTACAAACAGACCCGGCACGGCTGATGCACCAGCGCCTGTGCGGTTGGATTGACCCCGGGAAGTCCGGGCGCGTCGAACTGGACACGCTGTGCGGCTATGTCTGGCCAGACGTGGCCACAAACGCCAACACCATGAAAACACGCCGACAGGCCGCCCGCAAGGCGCTTGCAGAGCTTGTTGCGCTACGTTGGGCTGTCCACGAGTACGCCAAGGGCAAGTTCGAGATCATTCGGCCTGCCATGTCAGCCCCTGAGCTACCGTAGTAACGCCACCCATCCGCCGTAGTAACGCCACCCATCCGCCGTAGTAACGCCACCCGCGACAATCGAAAAAACCCAAGCCCAGCGGGGGGTTACGCGCTATTTCAAAATTCCTTCCAAGATTCTCCAAGAATCTCCACTATGCGCGGCTTTCAGCCGCCGCTTTAGGCGTCGTCTGAAGCCTTGCCTTCGGGCTTCGCCCTGCGCGGGCTAAAGCCCTTGCAGACACACCCCCGCCCGCCCTCCCGCCCGCCCGCTTTCAATTCAGCGTTTTGTCTTTTGGGTCGTGGTATGCCCAGTTCGGGCTATCGCCTGCAGCAAACAAGCCTTCAAAGATGGCTTCCCGGTGTTTCACCAGCAGACCTAGAAAATTGGCTTCTAGCTGCTCGTGCAGTGCCTCGATGGCTTCGCTTTGCTCATGGGATAGCGCCGGGATGCTTTGGAGCAACGCTTGAACCTCGCTGTAGCTGGGGAACTTTGCAAAGACGGCATCGCCGTCTGTGAACGCCCTGCCGATGTTGAGTAGCAAGATGCCGGTTTCGTCGTCGGTCTGGAAGTCCCCAAAGATGCCCATCGTTCCGTTGGGTGCGACAAGCTGAGAGGTGCGGAAAATCTCGCCTATCTCATCTTGCATGATCGTTGGTGCTTTGCTCAGATCGACCACGATACGGGCGCTATTGCGCCCGATGATCGCGCCGTGCTCATCGAGCAATTGAAACAAGTCCCGCAGGCCAGCCAAGACCTTGCAGTTCTGTTCTGTGGCCTCTTGTTGGGTGTAGTTCAAGGCAGCCTCCAGCCATAAATTTTTCCATCCGGTGCCGTTTGAACAAAGCAGAAGCCATTTTCACGCTTCCAGCCTTGGCCGCTGCATCGTGCCAAGTCTCTGATGCTTCCAGCTTGAGCCAATCGGTAAGCTGCCTGCCCTTCCGGCGTGTTGGCCCATGCAGCCGCCGCTTTCTCGTCCTTGGCTTCGGTGTATCCCGCGCCGTATCCGGCCTGATAGCCCGAATTCTTGCTGCTGCTGTGCATGTACCAGCCGAACAGGCCGACGCACAGGAAGGCCACGGCGATGCAGCCCGCCGCCCACTGCCACATCTGCTTTGCAGATGTGTTGTGCGCGACCTCTTGCGCTGCTGCCGCTACAGCTTGCGCCAAATCCGCCTTGGCTGCTTCCGCTGATGCTTTCACGGTTGCATCCGCCGTTGCCTTGAAATTGACCAAGGTATCTTTGGCGGCTTGTGCTATCGCTTGCGGGAACTTCTCATACTGGCCTTGGTAGTGCTGCAAGGCCATGAGCACCAGCCAAAGCGCATCATTGTTTTTCAGGCCGAGTGCATCACGCACCCGGTAAAGACTTTGCCGCTCCGCGTCACTGGGTTGCCTGCCGAGCAGCTTTGCAAAGCTGTCATCTAGGTCACTCATGGACTACGGCCTCCAATACCTTTTTGGCCTCGTTGCGCCACCGGGTAAGCTCCGCACGGTTGCCAATCGGTAGTTCCTTGAGTGCTACCGCAATGCTCATACGCTTGCTGTAAATGTCATCGCTCACACGGTCAGCCATATCCGGGAATGTCACCGACTGCCCGCCGCGTTCCTCTACCGCCGTGCGCAGCTTGGAGCCGTTGTAAAGCTCGAACTTCTTTTCTTCCCCGAAGTGTCCATTGCGTACTACATGAACATCCGCATTCGGGATTGCGTCCATGTATTCCTTGAGCAGTTCGAGGCTATCCCGCTGCCGGTTAATCACCCACAGCGTGACCAGCTTCCGCTTGAGTTCTTCAAGCGTGCTATTCAGTGTTTCACCGTAGGCGCTCACGCCCTTGTTATTCCGTGCTGCCGTGTTGATTACTACAACGCTATCCGGCTTGCTATCGCATAGGTTCACTAGCTGAATCCATCCGTCCGCCTCATCCAGATTGATAAGCTCCGTTTCGGTGCTTTCCTTGTAGGCTTTCCACACGTCCGGGTTAGAGGTGTCGGATTCAATCAGCAAGACGCTTTCGCCACGCTCTTGCAGGTAATCAACGGTTGCCATCGTGACAAGCGACTTGCCTACGCCGCCCTTGCTGCCGCCGATCAGGTAAATGCTCTTTGCCATGCTGCTAACTCCTTAAATGTCGTCGCTGTCAGGTTTCGGGGTGAATGTCGCCTTGGATGCATCCGCAGGCTTCTTGTCGGCGGGGCGGGGCGGGGGTGTGTCTCCCGGTGCTTGCACCGGGGCTTTTTTCGCTGGCTTTGCCCTCTGCAAGTAGCTCTTGAGTGTCGGCGTTGCGATGCTCAAGCCTTCACCGCGTAGCGTTTCCGAAATCTGGTCAAGCGTGTATCCACGCTTTTGCAAAGCGGCGATCTCTTTGGAGAGAACGCGCACGGCCTCTTGCTTGCTGTGTTCCTGCTTCTTTTTCTCGACTGGTGGCATATCGCGCAGCTTCGATGCGATAGCTTCTAGCTGCTCTGTCGTGTACTTCATTGTGCTAACTCCTTTGCTAACTGGTTGCGGAGTTGACAGCATAGCGCCTTTTATGCTTGTTGCAAAGTGCGTCCCGTGCGCCTAAACTGCTGATATGATAGTAGAGCGGCTGAGCAATACAGGATGACCGTTGTAACACACATGGCTATGCCATGTGGTTCCAACGGACGCCTGTCCATTCGGCGCTTCGCTTCTCACGGTCTGGCTTATCCTGCAAGGGGTATCCCCTTGACCCCGGACAGTGCGGCGCTTTCGCTTCTTACTGTCTAAGACACACCCCCCGCCCGCCCCCGGCGAGAAGGAGACACGATGCCATTTGAAACGCAGGGGCCGGAACCGCTGGACGCCGTTATCAATGTACGGCTAACCGC
>NZ_JACHHY010000043.1 GCF_014202905.1 Chitinivorax tropicus
TTGCGCATCGCCCTGGCGGTTATCTGTCACCTCGATGGCGCGGATCTGTAGGGTTTCCGCATCAATGCCCAGATGCACCTTGCGCCACTGCCGGCAATATTCCGCGCCATGTTGCTTGGTTTTCCACTCACCTTCGCCCAGCATCTTGATACCTGTGCTATCAGCGTGCCAGAGCTTTTCTGGTAGGGAATCTTGACCTGCAGCGTCTGTTGCCGCCTGGAGAGCATGCTGTAATCTGGGACGCCCCAGTCCAGACCCGCCAACTGAATCAGGCTTTGGATGAAGCCGATGGTCTGCCGTAGCGCCAGTCCAAATAGGTTCTTAAATGGTCAGGCAGAATGGAATAGCGGCATCGCTATAGGTCTGCGTCCGTCCGCGCGTGCCCTGAGGAGTTCCCCGCCATGACATGCTTGTGTCCAGCCAGACGGTCAGGGAGCCGCGTTGGATCAGGGCTTGGTTGTAGGCTTTCCAGTTGATCGTGCGGTAACGTTTCGGAGCGGGCTTGGTCATGCCACTATCTTACCAAGCCACGCTGAGGAAGGGGTTGTGCAACAGCGCCGTATGGGCAAAAAAGATATGGCATGGAGGCAGCGGTCGGCTGAGTTTGTATGGCTTGATATCGGTAGTGTGATGCAGTGCGTGGAGGTGCTTTATCTGAGATGTGTATGAGCGCCATGCATGAGCCCGGCCACCCGGTGGGTGTGGCCGGGCAGTTGGATCATTTCATTTCACTTCGACAGCGCCAATATCGCAACGTCCATCTGGTGTACGAGGCTGGCGGCGCTGGTCCTGCAGTAAATTGCAATTCGGCTGGCCATTGTCGATCAGAGGGCTGTCCGCAAGCGGTAGATAGGTGGGTGTCAGGCCGCCATACATGCCGAGTGACGACAGTCTGGCATCCGGGCCGAGGTAGTTGTAGTGAAAGTCGTTGAAGTGGCTGGGGTCACCCAGTGGGTAAGCGGTGTGGGTCAACCAGACCTGGCCGCCGTGATTGTCGAGGGATTGCTGGTCAAGTGTCGGGTTGCCGGATACCTGCCCTCTCCGGTTGTTGGCAATGGTGCTGTAGCTGACACTGAGCTTGCCTGCCTGGCTGTTATAGATGCCCGCGCCAGTGTTGTATCCCTGGCTGCTATAGGACACGCCATTCTCGCCCACTGTGCTGTTGATCAAGGCGGCAATACCTTGGTTGGACAGTGCGCCACCGTGGCCAGATACACCGATCAGCCAATTTTCAGTGAAAGTGCTGTTCTGCACGACCAGCTGACCCTCATTCAACATGGCGCCACCGTCACCCGTTATGACATCGATGGTATTTTTCCAGATCAGGCTGTCCAGCAGTAGAACCGACCCGCTCGATGCATTGGCAATCGCCCCCCCTCCATTGTGGCGAGCGGTGTCATCGGCCTGGGCGGAGGAAGTGGGGCTGGGGCCAGGGTGAATCCGCAGATGATTGTCCTGCAAGGTGACCCGCTGCAGTGTCAGATGACCCGCATTCAGGATGCCCGCACCCGCGAGCGGGAAAGACGTGTCATCTGCCTGGCCGGATAGATATCCCTTTTCGATGGTCAAATTGTTGAGCGTGGCAACCCCTCTACGGGTGACTCGGATGACTCGATGTTGCTGCAGGCCACTTAATTTGATGCCCGCTTCACCACCATCTATTTTGACCAGTCGGTCAATGATCAATTCGCCACTGGTCAGGTCAATGGTTCGCTGGTGCGGTGGCAGATTAAAGAAGATTTGATCACCGAACGGATCGAGTGGTGCTGTCTCCAATATCGCCCTGAGGGTGCCTTCTCCAGTGTCATTTGCGCTGGTGACGATATACGTCCTGGCCTGCGCTTGGATGCAGCTTAGTGCGAGGGCGGCCAATAGACTGATCGAGGAAATTCTCCTGCTTGCCTGTTGATTTGTCATCATAATTCCTTTTTGAATGATTGTATTGACTGTTTATCATTATTTTTTAAATATAATTTCATCTTGATAATAATTGGTCAATTTATGGTGTTTATTTTATATATTTAAATGTTATATATTAATTAATAATGAATTTCTTCTATTTAATTTGACGTATGATAATAAAGAGATATTTTGAGTGTCATGTTGTGAATTTTGAGTATTTCACTACTGTCAAGTGCGCAAATCCGCAATTTGTAATATTTTATGTGTCCATGAATGATGTGATTGGGATGGTCACGCGAGCAGGGCTCTCCTATAATGAAACGCGGATACATTTAATAACTATGTTATGGAGTTGAGACAAAGATGAAGCGCACATTGCAAGCGGTATTGGGTATCCCAATGTTGCTCCTGGCGCAGATGGCGTCAGCGGATAGCTATCTGATCGGGCGTGGCATGTCTGACATCACGGGTGAAGCTGCTGAGGTGGGCATGATGGGGTATGCCAAGATGGGGCAAACGGCTGCAGGCATCCATATGCGGCAGCGGGCCCGGGCATTCATCGTGGCTGACCCGGGAAATGGTCAGCGGGTGGTGTTTGTCAACAATGACATTGGGATGGTGTTTCAAGGGGTGCAGCAGGCGGTGGTCAAGCGGCTGCAGGCCAAGTACGGCAACTTATATACCGCTGAAAATGTCGTTCTGGCCGCCACGCACACCCACGCTGGTCCCGGCGGGTTCTCGCATTATGCCCTGTATAACTTCACCACCTGGGGGTTCAACCGGGCTACCTTCGAGGCGATCGTGTCCGGCATCGTCGAAGCCATCGACAAAGCCCATCGTAATCTGAAACCTGGTCAGATCCATATCAACCAGGGGGACCTGCTGGATGCCAGCAACAATCGCTCATTACCAGCCTATGAGCGGAACCCCCAGCCGGAGCGGGCTAGGTGGGGGCTGCCGATCGATCCGCAGATGACCGTACTGAAGTTCAGCCGCCATGGCGACGAGATCGGTGCCATCAGCTGGTTCCCCACCCATGGCGTGTCGATGAAAAACACCAACCATCTGGTCAGCCCAGACAACAAAGGCTATGCGGCGTGGCGCTGGGAGCATGAGCTAAAAGGCGGGCGTTACGACAATGACGAAGACTTCGTTGCCGCATTTGCCCAGACCAATGCGGGGGATATGACGCCCAATCTAAACCTGAATGGCACCGGGCCGGCCAATGATGAATTCGACAATACCCGGATCATTGGGGAGAGGCAGCTGAAGAAGGCGTTGGCATTGTTCCAGACCGCGCAGGAGTCGCTGAATGGCCCAGTTGACTATCGCCAGCAGTATATCGACATGTCTAATGTCGAGATTCCTGCTGCCATGGCGGATGGTCAGTCGCGGCGTACCTGCCCAGCTGCGCTGGGCACAGCTTTTGCAGCAGGTACGGAGGATGGTCGCGGGCTGGATGGTATGTCAGAAGGCGATTTGAAAGGGAATCCATTTTACCGATTCCTCGGTGGTGTCATTACCCCTGCGCCACAATGGGTGCATGACTGCCAGGCGCCGAAGCCGATTTTGTTGGCTACCGGCACGCAAAAGCCGGTGCCCTGGTCGCCGGAAGTATTGCCAGTATCGATATTGCGGATCGGCCAATTGGCGATCGTTGCGGGCCCTGGTGAATTCACCATCATGGCTGGGCGGCGTATCCGTGAAACCGTGAAATCGGCGCTGGGTGATGCCGTGAAATATGTGGTTTTCAATGGCTATGCCAACGCCTATTCAGGCTATATCACCACCCCCGAGGAATACGAAGCCCAGCACTATGAAGGCGCTTCAACTCATTTCGGCAAGTGGACGTTGCCAGCCTATCAGCAGGCTTACTTCAAGCTGGCCACCGCGATGCGAACCGGGTCATCTGTGCCGCCAGGACCGCAGCCAAGGGATCTGTCCGCGAACCAGATGTCTTTCCAGACGGGCGTGGTATTGGACAACACGCCCATCGGCAAGCAGTTTGGCCAAGCCGACCAGCAGCCTGACGCAGCCTATCTGCGTGGCGGTCGCGTCAATGTCTCGTTCTGGACGGGGCACCCCAAGAACAATTTGCACCGGAATGGCACCTTCCTGCAAGTGCAGCGCTGGGATGGCAGCCGCTGGCAAGTAGTGGCGGATGATGGCGATTGGTCAACCATCTACCGCTGGCAGCGTATCGATCCGGTATGGGGGACATCCAAGGCTGTCATCAGCTGGGACATTCCATTGTCCGCCCAGCAAGGCAGTTATCGGATCGTCCATTTTGGTGATTATAAAAATGGCTGGAATGGCAAGATCCATCCTTTTACCGGCGTCAGTCGTAGTTTTACCGTGCAGTAACCCTGTTGGATTGATCAATCCGACATCAAGCAAGGGTGAGGCTACTGGCTTCACCCTGTTATGCATCATCGCATGGCCTGCCGGCCATTCATTTCATCTGGCTACCCTGATATTCCATCAAATTCTCTCGGCTGTTTTTTATATTCAGATTGCTGAATTGATAATGGCTGGCTAGAGGTTTTTGGCTCCTTCTTATTTTAATGATGATGCGCTTAATGTAATGAATTTCGGATATTGATTTATTGGTGGGTGGTTGAGTGGATATTTTAATCGTAATTTCAAATTGTTAGCATCGTATATGCGATATTTTGATTTAAATAAAATTAATATTGAGTATTAAAAATTGCTTTACTATGAAAGCATTCTAATTTTGGCCTTATTGCATTGTGCTGGTCATGATGGATGGCTGACTCATTGGCGTTGTGTGGGTGTGTTTTCTATTCATGGTTGCTACATTGCTTGAATTGCTGTTGGGAAAGTGACCTGATCTACTCATTATTACCGGCTGCGAAAGGCTAATGTCAGGGAGATGCGCTGCGGAGGAATGTTGAGTCATGAGTGATTCGGCAAAGTGTGCGCAATGCCCCCTACAGATGGCAAGGCCGCATGTTTGGTAACTTGAGTGCAGGTGGTCCGTGAGTGATGGAGTGGTGTGTTGTCTGGGTGCATAGTGGTCGTCAATTCTGACAAGGAGCTGAAAATGAAATTCTTCAAAACTGCAATAGTTTCAATGATATTGGCTTCATAATGGGCAATCGTCACGACGTCATGGGCTGTTGATCAGGAGGTCATATTCAATTTCAACAATGATCCACGCTGGATACGAGTGAATCACCCGGTCGTTAATAAACCAAAAACATATTTGCCGATTGTAGTCTATCCGAGCGACTCGATTTTTATACGAGCTGAAGGGTGTGTTCAGACCGGTGGGAGTGGAAGGACCTGGAAGCGCTATGTCAATCCATCAGGATCCGACTCGGATAGGCTGTATCATGGGCAGATCCAGATTCCTGGTGTGATAGAGAGCTTGACATTTCTGAGCGATTTGATTGGAAATGGCTCCTGGTCGCGTCGCTTTATTGTGAGTAGTGGTAACACCTTCCCTGGTTTTATCGCGATTGGTTACACAGATGATGACTATGATGATAATGGTTACTATAGTCATGATGATGGAACAGAAAATCAATGCAGGGAAAACATTGATGCTTATCTGGATATCTATGTTTGTCGGGCAAACCCAGTAAATGGGCCAACTTGCTAATCCATGACAATCTTCAGTGCGTAGGGCTGCTTGACCTGATGGCGGTTTGATGGTCCGGCAATCAATGCCTGATTGAATATATTTTCATATAAAATGAAATGGGCTTGTGCCTGAATGGCAAGCCCATTTTTTATTTATTGCACGATTGGATATGACTAATATTCAGGTGCGCCGTACCAAGCTGCTTCGCAGCAGTGTGAACAGCAGCTGCCCGAATGGCGGGTCATCGCCCAGGCGGCGGGTGAAAGGTCGATTCAATAGGCCGTGCCAGAAAAAGTCCTTGCTCACTGTCAGCCAGCTGGATAGCCCTCCCATATGAATCGAGTAAGCCAATTCCCGAAGATTGGTCTTCTCCCCGAATTCATGGCTGAGCGAAATGGATGGGCTGAGTGAAATGACGCTATGCCACCAACGGTGGGGAATGAATAGCGCTTCGCCGGGTTGCAGGATGGCATATTGCATATCGACTTGTGCAAATCTCGGGAAGCGTTGCAGATCGGGGGCGTCGGGGGATACTTGGCTTTTGGTGACACTGCCAGGGTATGGATAGACATGGCGGGATGCCTCTGGCGCGATCAGCCAGACTGCTTTCTGTCCATGGAGTTGGCAAAGCACATTGTCTTGCTGATCGAAATGCAGACCCGTCCGGGTGCCCGCTGAGCCAAGCCAAACATAGGTCGGATCGGTGCTTACTGATGGGGTGAAAGATTGAAACACCACATCACGCTCCAGACCTGTCAGCTTCCGTATATCTTGACGCCTGAAATAACAAGGGCGCTGTGTTTGCAGCATGTGCTCGACAAAGTCCTGCAGATTCATCTCGTGTAGAAAATCATCTGCCACATGATCATAAGAGGTGCCTGACGTGGGCATATTCAATACGACACGGCTACGGACATGGGCGAATCGAGCCTGGAAATAAGCAGGCGTCCATTTGGTGAATGCTGGCCATTGGTTGACAAGTCCTGTGATGATGGCTGGTTGGCGGGTGGCGACGACATCAGTCAGGAAGCGATCTGGATGATATGCCCAGCGCGAGATGGTGGTTGGGGTGCGACATGTGGCGGCGTGAGGTTGCATGGCTTCACCTGTTTATGATGAGGGTGATATATGTAAAGGTATTTCTACTTCTGAACGGATTTTCAGCAAAAAATGTGCCATGTTTTTTAAGACTGGGTTGTCATGAATTTTAATTAATAATAATAATTAATATGTTGATTTAATTGATTTTTATTTTTTGAATTTTAATATTATTTTTATTTGAATTATATAACCTTATTCTGATTATCAATATTGTAAGAAAATTCGACATTTTCGGATGGTATGTGCTGCGTTTGCGCTGTGAAATGACGGTTCTCTGATTGGCGTGCAGGGTGGCTTGATAAATAGACTGTAGAGTGATGCAGTTGATGGTATATAGCTAAATTTGATTGGTCATATATCTTGTTATTGATTTTTATTGTCATCCTTTTTTAAATCGAATGGCTAGTCATGGAAGATTAAATTAATTGGCCTTGTGTAAATGAGAGGAAGTACCATGCCGCTCGTGGATCAGCATTGCTGATTTGCATTTCATCAGTATTTGATTGATTGGATATGAATCATTTCCTGCAATATGCACATATAAGGGTAACTAAAATGAAATTGTCTTTGAATTGCTACGCAGTACTCGCCTCTGCACTTATCGGTCAATCCGCACTGGCAGCCGACCCTACCTACACTGGGCTCGGTACCATCACTATGCTGGAGGCTGGTTGGTCGGCAGATACGGTTTCGGTTACGACATCTGCGCCAATCATCAACCCTGCATTTTGCCCGATAACATCGGGTGGTTATGTCACTGATCCCAATGATGCTGGTCGCCATCTTTTCCAGAGCATGCTGCAAGAGGCACTTTGGCGTAATCGTGCAATCCGATTATTAATCAGTGGTACAGTGGGTGATTGCCCCTATGGCAAACCGCGCATCATTGCTGTGAATGTCAAGCCTTGAATGATCGGTTGGTCAGCGGCTGTTGATGTCTCAATATATTGATATCTGTGCAGCTGTGGTTTTATCTTTTGATAGTCAGAGAGAATGTGCCGATTATTTTTAAATGGGGTGGATCTGCATATTTATATGTCAAATGGCGCTGTTGCATAAATCCTGAATCGGGCGATGCTCCCCTTTACCCCAACGGATTTACGCCAAAGCTACCGTGCACGGACGGCCCAGCATGC
>NZ_JACHHY010000044.1 GCF_014202905.1 Chitinivorax tropicus
GGTGGCGCAGCGTTGAGGCGGCGGCGATCAATGCCCCTCGTGCTAATTTGCACCACCGCCATTGCTGTGCTTGCGGTCGTAAAGCCGTGAATGCCGCCTCAGCGGCCAGGCCCTGATCAAGAATCGCTACGCACTACCCAGACATCGGGATCTGTATTGTTGCCACGGAACTGACGTGTGACCATTCACCACAATTTCCTTTCAAGCGAGGATGCGTCACTCTGCATTCGGATGCACGGTGGATGCGCTACAAAAACGTGCAGCGCAACAGGAAATTGTGCTTCCATGAGGCGGTGCTGCGCGGCCATGGACGGGCGAAGCAATTCATCCGTGACGAGCGCTTCGAGATCTTCACCGCTACCGACTTTCTCTCTCGGCAGGGCTATTCCGACAAAAAGACCACCGTGTTTGGGGATGCGATTGCCTTGAACACTATGCCCGACGTTCCGCAACATAAGCAGCCAGAGATCGCGTTGGGGCAGCATTGCGGCAGCACCGATGAGCTGCTTCGACTCCAAATGAGGGGATTCACTCAACAAGAGGCTAAGAATTCAAAGCCCTCATCCAGCGCGATCCAGCCGTCAAAGCGGCCATTGTGGCTGGTGACCACCATGGTGTAGGTACTCGTCTGCGAAGTGGGGCTTCAGAAGATGCTGTCCCTGATCGAATTAGTCATGGTGTCTTTTCAATCGACACCAGCCGCCAAACGGTCGGCCAATTGGGCTTGGACGGTCGCTTGCCCGCCAAACTATCCAACAAGCCGGGTTTGCCCAATAAGGTGATGGTTGGCATGATCTCGCCTTGTTTGAACACTCGTGTATTGCCGCTCTCGACATCTTCATGGCGTTCGCTGCAGCGCCAAGTACCGGTTTGCGGACTAGGTTGGCCACTGGCCACAAGAGTACCAAGCGGCACGGCTGAGGTGGCGCTTACAGGCTTGTCGCCGTTGGCATCGGTGATGGGGCGTAGTCGAATACTGTTGACGATTTCATCAAATAGCTCCATGGCGGTTTCATTGCTCAAGCTGGCCTGTATCTTACGTGGCCCATTTGGCGTGGGGTTGAGACCGCTTTCCATGACGATCTGAATTTTAGGTTCCATGACCAATCCAGGTTTGCCGGGTACTTCCCATGTGAATTGGTGTAATCGGCCCCCCCCCTCTGCTGGCAATGACAAGAGAACTTCTTCGCCCTTTAAGGAGCCGACTGGGTGTGCGCCCATCCGCAGCTTTTGCACACTGGCCATTTGTGTGGCGAACATACCCACCAACGAGCCTTGTGCCTTGCTCCAGCGGGTAAGAAGGTTTTCCTCTGCTTCTCCTCTAAGGGAATCAGTCGAGACCTCAATATAAAAATCTGGATGCGATTTAAATTGAAAGCGAGCTGCAGTTGATTCTTGAACGAAATCCCCGTTGGCAGCATTCATTTGGCCTGCTATGAAACCATTTTGAACGCAAAATCCATCTTGTGGCGGCAATTCGTTTTCGGCTCGATGTATGAATTTTTGAATGGTATTTTCCAATCTAATTACAGCTGCCGAAAGCCTGTCTTTTATTACTTCAGTTTTGAAAGTGTGCTGAATATGATTGGAGAATAAATGCGCTTCAAGTATGTACCCTACATCTGAAAAATCATTTTCCCAGTAGGCTAAAATTTTCCCATCTTTCAGCTCCTTACTTAACTTAAGCAGCATTGGATCTTTTTTATGCTTGGTTTCTGATAGTTTCTTTTCTTTTTCTTTTAATGCCCTATCAAAGGTATCGCGAGAGGTGGTGAAACTGGTTACTTCATAGCCAGAATAACGATCATCCCGTGATCCGATTAAGGTTGCATTTTTCGGAAGATCAACCAGATAACGACCCAGGCAGAGGGTTTGTTTTGCAGCACTCATTTGGGCTCCTATATTGGCTGGGGCAGCCTTGATGGACAACGGGTGGGTGATGATCAGGCTGGTTATGGCCAACTGGGCTAGACTTTGCTTATTCAACAAGATCAAGTTCCTTCGTGATTTTGGCTATTGAATATAGTGTAGTCTGTCGCACATGTTGATCTTGATATGAAAACTGATGATTGAAGCCTTTCATGCGAAAGGTTTGTTTTAGACCATATTCGGTTTTATCTACTGCTTGGCCAGAAATATCCGGCACGGTACCATCACCGCCGATATCTTTGCCCGAAATTCGGAAATGGATGGTTTTATCCGGGGCGCTGGGGAGGGAGACCGTCAGTTTCCCCAAATTATTGGATTCCTGCAGTTCCAATTCATCTCGTAACTGTTCTGGGGAAAGGTGTGTGGTGCTGTCTTTTGCTAGCCAAGTTAGTTGGCCAAATGATTGCTGGGATGTATTGCCATAGTCAGCGCCATAGCTCGCAAAGGTATTGTGATGAAATGGTTTCCCTTGCGTGGTGATCTGATCATGCAATTGTTCCGCAAAATTAAGTGCCTTCAGATAAGAAGCCCAAGCTGTCCAGTCTGGGGTCTCTTTTGGCACCAAGCTCGCTGGATCAATCAATGACTCGTCTACCATGCGCCACCAAGTATGCTGCTGGCGGTAGATTTCTTCATAAGGGTCACCAGATGTTGGCAGACTGACAATGGTCTTCTGCCCTTGATGTGTTTCTGCTTGCAGGTGCAACCAAGGTTGTTGGTTGTTGTATTGCTTGTTGGGTAGCAGTTCCAATGGGCCGGGGGAGTGGGCCATAACGCAGGTAACGTCGGCAGCGCTCCAGCCCAGTACTTTTGCGACAAAGAAACCCAAGATGTCAAATCCGCCATTGGTCTCAGTGCCTGCCCGTAGGCGTCGATACACCGCAGGTGCGCCGTGAGTTGGCATGACGCCATGCACGACTCCCAGAATCAGCGACTCCATATCGGGTAGTTGCTGGCAACGTCTGGTGACTAATCCTCCCATGGAGTGACTGATCAGGATGACTTTCTGAAATTTGAAATATTGACTGCGATCATAATAACTCTTGATTTCCAATATCTTGTCGCGCAGATCATGCGCTGAACGATCATTGGACTGTAACCAGTTATAGCCAACGGCATAAGTCGGATAGTAGCAATTTGCGAAATGATCAAACTCATCTTTCGTCAGCGGCTCGAACTCTGGTTGTTGTGGGTTCCAATGCTGATAGGGGGATTGGGTTAGTTGGTCGGGCGTACAGTCCAAGGCGGTTTGCCAGTCTGGTTGTAAGGCTCGCTTATTGAACTGGTTGATTTCTGTATCCAGAAAAGGGAGATTGAGCTGGGTTTCCAGATAGATCAGGAATTCGCCATAACTATCCCAATGTACCGTACCCCATCCTCGCCGCCGTGCTTCTTCCTCAGTCAAAAGTGGGAAGTCGGATGGCAGTTTAATCAGTTGGGTCGGATCCACCTCAACTACGTCCGGCATCATCGAAGCTTGGCGCTTGGCAGGAGATTGAGCCCAGCGGTCGATTGCCTCGGAAAGTCCTCCAAGCATGCTGTTGGGCGGTGTCCAGGCACCTCGCATGTTTTTAATATTGCGCAAATTGGAACCCATGATGCCCGGCACAAAAATGATCGGTACGACTGGGCGTGGCAAGGCAATACACAAGCCCCGTGCTTTGAATTCTTCCGGGCTGCAGACAGAGGGGTAGACAGGATCGCCATTTTCGTCAAACTGCAAAACAAGTTGGCGGGTGGCGGTGTTCGACATGGTTCTGCTTTCTGATTCCTGGGTTGATTTACTCAACGTCGGGCATTTCTTGGCGGTGGCAATCTGGGGTGGTGTCAAATTCGAGATGGGTATAGCCGTGCCAGATTCTGTGGCTTTTGAGCGGGGTTCCAGCCCAGGCGGTTAGGTGGACCCCTTCGCTGCTGTTGCATAGCCGGAAGGAGATCGGCTTGCCGCCATTTAGGATTGGGTCGATATAACGACGATCCTTGAATCTACCAAGAGGGGCAATGATAGCAATAGCGTTGTCGAGTTGATCGTCTACGCCACGCTGTTTAAGCGTAACCTCATAAAACTGCATGCCATCTTGTGCAAAAGCACATTCCGCTTGTCTGGGCTTGACCACAATGGCATCGAATACCCGCATGGGCGGGCGTGGCTGTATCCATTTCAGCGGTGTGCCCGTTTCCAGCAGGGTTGGGTTGGCCACCGCAAGGCATAGTGACTGGCCGACTTGGTTCAGTATGCCAAAGGGGGATGCCGCAGAGTCTGCCAGTGTGAAGCTTGTTAATGAAAAGAAGAGGAGCACGACAACGGGCAAGTGTGTTTTCATTGCCCAAGTTCCGCTTTCCTGCAGGTGGTCTTCCCCGCAAATTCCAGGTTGTCCATACCATGCCACAGACGTTTGCCAGTCAAGGGTTGACCATCCCAGGCGTTGAGGTGGACGGTGTCTTCTTGCTGGCAGTGGGTGAATATGACGGGTTTACCATTGTTGAATGTGGGAGACACAAACTGGTTGTTGATGAGCTCTCCTTCGGAAAGCAATACCGCCACGCCGTGTGTGTGGTCGTCCATTTTGGTCTGGGCCGGGATGATGAGTTGGTAGCTATCAAATCCGTGGATATCATTGAGGCAATCTTCGCTTATCTTCTTTTTGATCGTACCCGTAAAGGAAAGTGCTTTTTTCCTAGAGGGGGCAATCAATGTCAGTTTTTCTCCAGTCTTGAGCGTGGTGGTGCCTGTTGGTAGCGCCAAGCATGCCCTGTCATCCAATTTCCAGAAGATAGCAAATGGAGGGGGCTCTTTTGCTATCACCGGTGTAAAGATGCTGCAGAGAAGGAGTGTAAATAAATAATTTATTTTCATGTATTTATCTTCCGGTTGGTGACCAGTGTGGCCTGTCTCTAGCGCCAAACCAAATAACGTCATATGTTTTTCCAACAAGTTTCAGATCATGCCAGCTGCCGATCTTCACTTTGTTGCCGTCGGCATCTATGATCGTTTTTCTCTCATAGTTGGTGATGGTCATGTCGATGGCTTGGCGCTTGTTGTGATTGGAGCGTCCTGGCTTGGCTACTGGGTTGTTGCCCAGCCCATAAGCTCTCACCATGTCTGCTGCGGCATGTTTAGCTGCTTTCAAATCGGCTTTCCCTGCCGCATCTTTGTGTGACCAGTCTATATTGACGCCAGGCCAGGCTGGCACTTTGTCTGCGGTAATCTTACCCCGCACGATCTGAGAGGCGTAATGCATCAGATACGAGCGCTCAACAGGCCGGTGGGTCGTCGAGATTCTCACGGAAATACCTGCTGCCTTCATTGCAGCCAAGAACTTCTCGACATTGGATTTGAACGGCTCGATCAGATCGGCGGTGCTCTTGCTCTCCCGGAATTTGGCATGCCAGGCGGCCCCGCTTTTTTCCAATTGTCCATCGCTGACGTGGGCGATGGGGTGGCTGTCCGGTCCGCGCCGCTGCTCCACTTTTGGTGCTGCTGGTGGTGGGCTGGGCTTTGAATGCATGGTGGCTGGCTTGGGTCTGGGATGCTTTGCCGGCACATGAGTTTGGGTGGTGACGGTAACTTTGGCCTTGGGGCTTCTGACCTCGACAGTTTTGGGGTGATGAGATTGCCTTACCTGACCGATCGGCTTGAATGTGCCATCAGGCTTTTTGACTTCGACTTTGATATCAGTTGTTGTAAAGATATAAGGTGTCTTGCCATTCTGATCAGAATCCACCACCTGACACTGCCCTGCAAACCACAGCCGACAAGTCAGACCGGGAATGGGGTGATTAGCCTTGTCCACAAACCGCAGCGCGATGGCGGGTACTTTGATGCTTTGCCCCACGCTGATGTGATCGGGGTTGGCAATGTGGTTCAGTGAGGCCAATGCATCGACGGTCGTATTGAATTTGGCCGCAATCTTGGTCAGTGTGTCGCCACGTGCGACCACATAGGCATTTGTCAGACCCGAATCTGCATGATGGCCTTGATGTTCGGTGCTCACAGTGCCTCTCCCTCATGGTGTGTGTCGCCACATCCACATCCAATTTCCGTTGGATCAAGAATGTCCCATTCTCCACTTCCGATCAGGGCAATCAATTCTTTGGGCTGATTGAAAAAGTGACGTGTACCTTGTTCGTCATCATTGAATGTGCCACTTCCTACTTTAATCATACGGTCGCCAGCCTGCTCATACAGATCATATTCTTCGCCAGTGAAGCTGTAGCCGGTGAATTGCTTGACATCAAGTAAGATGCTTTCCTGGGTATCAATGATTTTTGGTGGCGCATCTGGTTTGACCGCGTTCTGATCAAGCAGCATCAGCTTCAGTCCGGTGATGGCCTGATCAGCGATGAGGGTGGTTTGGCCTTGGTCATCGGTCACACCCTCGATCACCTCGCCACTTTCCTTGATGATGCGATAAGGCTGTCGTTTGGCCGGTTTACCATTGGCATAGCGAATGACAAAATGCTCGTCGGTTTTGGCATGACTGGCAGGCATGCTTGGTAGCACCGAAGATAAGCTGCTTGGCCCCTCAAAGCTTTTGCGAGCGGTCTTGAAGGCGAGATCACCTGGAGCACCGAGCTCGATCTGGCCATTGGCGATCTTGATGTATG
>NZ_JACHHY010000045.1 GCF_014202905.1 Chitinivorax tropicus
GGCGAGGACGAGTTGGAACAGACGGTTGGTCGCCGTGAATCGACCCAGCGCCTGACGGAACAGCAAAGCGAAGTTAGACATGCGTTTGTCGTCAAGTATTGATGGTTCATTATGCCACCAAGATAGACGGACGTCATGATGACGCTAAGTACCGTTTGAAGCATGCAATCAAATACGATAGCGCGCCACCTGCAACTTAAAATTCGTAAATTCAAGAGAAAAATAACAATGCATCATTTATTTGACGCCTTTACGCTCGATCAGCACATAGAAATACCCCGCATGCGGCATGCGCACGGCGTAGCGGCAGTGATCATGCAGGGCCAGGTCGGTGACAGCCTGGCCCAGTTGCTTGGGGAGGGACGGGAGCGAGGTGGACGACTTTAATGCTGCCATCGACGGTAAATAGTCTGCTATCGTTAGGATTGGCCGACATGATCCAACTTAAAAAATCAAGCAGTTGGCTGAATTTTGTATTTTTTGTAATGCGCCTCCAGCGCTTTGTTCAAGTCAAAAATATACATTTTTTTTGATGATCCAATATCAGACGATAAATTACCAATTGAGTATTTATTTACATTGAAATCCAGATACCTAGCCACACCCAATGCATTAAAAATGCCTTCGGCAATTATGCCATTTGCGATGAGATCCCTTGAGCTCATGTAAGTAATAAATGGCATAATTAAAAATTCAAAAAAAGCAAAATAAATTCTTCCTTCCCGATTAAATTCTTCAAGATCACCATGAAGTAAAAAAAAACCACAAAAAAATAATTCCAATGAAATAATAAAGAATATGTAAAATTTTACTACATATTGGATCATCCCTTTCCTTGTTCTTGCGTGCATATATGGCATCCATAACCATGAATCTTCAATTCTAAGAATTGCATGCGCAAACAAAAAATCGCCTACTTCATATGACACCACCAATCGAACCTGATCACCTACTTTTAAATCTTCAGTAGACGGGAAAGTCCCAATTACCAGCTTGCCGTTGACCAGCATGGCAATATGCTCGACGTCTTCCCCATCGTATAATGCCACGGCGGTGGATCCCGCAAAGTTGGCCAGACTGTCTGTGGCCGCCGCCACTGCACCGGTGAACACAGCACCGCGCTGCATGTCCTCCAGCAGATTGATGACACCGGGGGCACGGTGGATGACTTCGATGCTGCCATCGACGGTAAAGAGTTTGGTTTCGTTCAGATTAGCCGACATGATCCAACTTCAAAGATTAAGCAGTTGGCTGAATTTTGTATCTTTTGTAGTGTGCCGCTAAAGCTCTGTCAAAATGAATAATGTACTTGCGGTGAGTATTTTCAAGTCGAAAGTCTTGATTTTTTACGGAGAATTTGGATGCATTGAAGTCTTGGTATCTTTCTACGCCCAATGCATTAAAAATGCCTTCGGCAATTTTTCCATTTTCAATGAGATCTTTAGAGCTGATATACAGCATAATCGGTATCAAAATAAATTCAAATAAAATTAGATATACTCTTCCTTCTTTATTAAAAGTATCAAGATTGCCAGTAAGTGCGGCAACTCCACTAATAAACAAATCGGATAAAATCGTAATGATTAAGAATATTTTCACCGTGTACCAGATCATGCCTTTTCTCGTCTCATCGTGCATATACGGCATCCACAACCATGAATCTTCAACCCGTAAAATGGCATGAGCAAACAAAAAATCACCGGCCTCATATGACACAACCAGCTTGACCTGATCACCCACTTTTAAATCTTCAGTGGATTGAAAAGTCCCAATCACCAGTTTGCCATTGACCAGCATGGCAATATGTTCAACATCCTCCCCATCGTATAGCGCCACGGCGGATGACCCCACAAAGTTGGCTAAGTTGTCTGTGGCCACCGCCACTGCACCGGTGAACACAGCACCGCGCTGCATGTCCTCCAGCAGGTTGATGACACCGGGGGCACGGTGGATGACTTCGATGCTGCCATCAACGGTAAAGAGTTTGGTTTCGCTCATATCAGGCTTCGTCCACTAAAGAGGCTTTTTCAAATTCTTTTAACTCATCCTCAACGCTGGCATAACCATAAATCGATTGATCTTTCCGAAATAGGCAATTGCCGAACCACTTTTCCAGAGATTGGGAATCGATATACCAGCGGTAGGCAGAATAGGAAAGATCGGCAACGGTGATGATTACTCCGACCCATCCGAGCCATGCAACGAACCGCAGTAAAAGCACCCTTTTACTTAGTGCATCAGCACCTTTTGCAAGTATTGATAATATTCTTTTGGTTGCGGTTCGCTGTCCTTGCCTAGCTACCTGATACTCAAAATAAGGGGCAGAGTACGAGTAAGCGGCAATTGTGCTAGAAAACGTAGACAAGCCATTTGCAACCAACCGAATTAACAAGATTACTTTTTGACTAGTATCTTTTTCCAAATTGAATTTGTTCCAATCAAGTACACCAGAAACAATCCCCGCGCCCAGCCCAAACATCCCAGCCGCCAGCTTGAACCCACCGCGCACGATGTCAGCCCCTTTGTTGATGCCGTTGATCACATTATATTGTGGCAGCTCCCGCACCGATTTGACGCAGGCATAGGTCATGTCCATCAGCGCGCTGCCCAGCGCCAGCACCCCGCCCAGCACTTCGTAGGCCACCAGATCAAACTCGGCCTTGAGCTTGCCGAGTTTACCTGCCAGCGCGATGCTCTCGATGCCAATCAGCACCATGCCGATGCGGGCCTGGTGGTAGTTGTTGGTGGGGCTGGGGGTGGTGGGTACCCGCTCTGCCGGGGTGGCCTTGCCCTTGAGCGCCTTCAAGGCGTCATCGTATTGGGTATGTTGTTTGGCGCTGGCCTCCAGCTGCTGTTGCAGGGCCGTCCAGCCCAGCCGCCCTGCACCTTGGCTGATCTGGATCTTGGCTTTGAGTTGCGCATCGGTGATCAGGTCAACCATGCCATGCTGGATGGCCAGCTTGGCTTCGGTGGCCTGCCGATAGGCTTTGATTTCGGCGCCAGTTTTGCGCATGCGGGCAGCCTGGGCACGGGCAGCTTCGGTGTGGTAGGCCCGCTCTTTGTTGTCCCAATCGGTCTGGTTGATTTTGGCCATCAGGGTGCTGTGCTCCAGCTCGAAGGCCAGATCGCCCAGCTGGCTTTGCATCAGGCAGGCCATGCGGGTGGCGAAGGCCATTTCGGCTTTTGAGCCAATGGCCTTGCGGGTGACTGCCCGACACAGGGTGGAGATGAAATAGGAGAAGCGTGCCTCGTAGTTGGCCAGATGTCTGGGGTTCAGATAAGTAGCGCTCTGCTTTTGATTGCGCATCCATTCATCCAGGGCGGAATCCGTGCTTTTGAACATGCTCACCACGCCCTTGATGGCAGCCTTGAGGCTGGTGGTGGGCTCGGCAGACAGGTCGGTCTGGGTGGCGGCAAAGGCGGTGGCCTCGGCCAGCAGGGTGTTGACAGCCTGCTTGACTGCCTGCTGGTCACGGGTCAGCGCCCGCATCAGCAGGTTGTTGCGGTCGATGTGGGTGGCGGCAGCCCATTCATCCAGGATGGTGGCGGCCTCGGGCGAGCCTTCCATGCCAAACACGCAGCCCATGACGTTGGCACGCAATGCTTCGCCAGATAGATTGTCCTGGGGGTCAAAGCAGTCGAAGGCTTGTAATACCCGCTCGGTTTTGAGCCAGGCCAGGTGAGGTGGGGTACGCTCTTTGGCGCGGGTGGCCATGGTGGTGGAGAGGCTGGCCAGTTTTTTCTCGAAACGATCCAGCTTGCCGGTATCCAGCAAGGGGGCGTAGTGCTCATCCCACCTTCTCTTGCCAAGCTGGGCGGCCTGTTCGATCAACTGCTGCAGATCTTTTTCGCGCGCCCGTTCAAATTCGGTCACCTCGTTTGGGTGCGCTGCCTCCCATTGCTGGCGGGAGTGGTGGGTGTAGGCGCGGTTGGCCCACATTTTATGCTTTTTGCGCAAGCCCGAGTCGTCCGGGAAGATCGGCTCTATCTTGGCCCGCCGCTGCATGTCGCGCTGGATCACGCTATTTTGTGCATCCACGACGAAGCCTGTGTTGATGGCCTGTTTGAATTTGCCGATGACTTCCAACACCGGCAGCCGATCCCGGTTAGGTCTGCCACGCTCGGTCTGTTTCATGAAGTCATCAAAAAGCCGAAAGGCATCATTGCGGGCATCATTCAAAGTCTGGGTGATGCCAATCGGGTCGTGAATGACAAAGCCGGGGATCTGGTACAGCGCCAGGGCGCTGCTGATGCCACCCAGCTTGCCCGCGATGCTGTTGATCTCGGCACTGAAGTATTGGTTGTCCAGCAGCCGGTGGTATGCCTCGCCGGGTTGGTTTTTGCCAAAGCACAGGTATTCGGCCACGGTGCGCTCGATCTCGTGGCTGGGCAAGGTGTGGGGCTGCTGGGTCTGGCCGGCCAGCCAGGCGGCGGGTTGAAAGTGCTGCAGCTTGCCTTGTCCGGCATAGGTGGTGCAGTTTTTCTTATAGTCGGCCAGCTTGGCCACGGTGAGGGGTGCGGGGGTGAACAGCACCCAGATGTGCGGGACATCCTGGGCGTCGCTGATATTGATCATCGAGGCGGTGACGCCACACGCTACCGGGCTGCAACTGAAGCTGGGCTTGAGTTGCGGTGGGGTCTCGGGGGTGAATTCGTACAGATAGCCCCCGTCCACCACTTGATAGGCCGTCCAGTATTTGACGCCTTTGCGCTCGATCAGCACATAGAAATACCCCGCATGCGGCATGCGCACGGCGTAGCGGCAGTGATCATGCAGGGCCAGGTCGGTGACCTGCTTGCCCAATGTCGCCGGTAGCTTGGCCGGCAAGGGGGCCAGGGAGGCGGGGTCTTCTGCAGCCACCACGCCATAGAGGAGGGGCAGCCATTTAAAGCCTTTACGATCACAGAATCGGCAGTCTTTTTTGGTGGGCATGGTCAGGGTCAATCATCTGAATCGGTTGCGACGGGGATGGGGGCAAGTGTGATGCCCAAGCGGTCTTCCAGTGCGTCTTTGAGGGGAATGCCATCGGTGATGACCAGCTGCAAGGTCTCTCCCAATTGAGGGTGGGCTTGCCAGGTGTCGCCTTGTATCAAGCACAGCGCAGCCCAGTCTGCGATGTCATTCGCCTGTCGCAGGCCTCGCTGTCGGCCCTGCTGTAAGCATTCGAGCCATTGCGGCACTTGCTGATGGTCCGGTATCCGCCCACGTGACATGAGTTTGCCCAGTAGCAGATTGAAGGCTTCTATCTCACCCAGGGCTTGCCATTGGGCTTGGTTGATGATCAGACGGGCAGCTGGGTCGATGGGGAGGTTCGGCGGATGGAGGGGTTGATAGGCACCTTGCCAGTCCAGCCAGCCCCATTCGTCTATGCCATGCAGCAACAGGGCTTGTTGCGTGGGGGTGAGTATCCGGGGCAGGTGGCACAGGATGCGAGGGTCAAAATACCGGAAGTACGCACCACCCAGGCCTTCGATGTAGAGATCCAGCATGCGGGTCAGGTGCTGGGCGAGCTCTGCTTGTGGCAATGGGCTGAATATCAAGCCGGCCACGCTGCGCAGCTGATTGCCAAGGGTGGTCGCTTCCCAATGTGCCTGGGCGAGGTAGTCACGCAATAAGGGCGAGTAGGCGGAATCGAGCCGGATCAGGCGAGGTGCCGCAGCAGGTCGGGCTTGGAATTGACGGTCCAGCAATGGGGTCTGCATGGGTGATGGCGCTTCCAGCGATTCGTCAGCAGGTGGCGCACCCGCCGAGGGGTCGATCAAGACATCGCAATAGCCCAGATCCCGTACCCGGTTGAAGAGTATGTCGTCATTTGTCTGCATCATCGGTGCCCCTGTCAACGCAACACACCCGCCGAGCCGGATTGGGTGGCGTCCGCATTTTTGAATTCACACCCCTTGAATGGCCCATGCGGCAGCGCAGGTGCCGCATGACTGGCCCCCTGCGGCCCCAGCTGCTGCTTGACACTGGCCTTGAACACCGCGGCCTTGGGGCACTGGATCAGGATGTTGCCGTCCTTCAAGGTCAGCCCGCTGCCGTTCGCCACCAGCTTCAGCTGGGTGGGGCTGGCCAGGGTGAGTTGTTGGTT
>NZ_JACHHY010000046.1 GCF_014202905.1 Chitinivorax tropicus
GATCTGGACTTCGTTGAATCTCGCCTTGCGCATGTGAGCTCCTATCGCCCTCCATGCTAACTAATTCTTGGTATACCGTGGTGGGGAAAGGTCAGCTCCGCGTTCATAGTGAGATTTCCTTATCTTAGGTGTGGCCCGGTGCTCAAGTTAGGTGGACGTGATGCGATGCCAAACAGCCTCGTCATTTTATGCGAAGCGGCATAGGCATTTATCTGACGCATGTCATAGTCTACCTTACTAAATCACATACGGATGAATTTGAGTGCCTGCGCTGACTGGCGGCTGTGCGTTTGACAAACAGTCGCTACCTCACGATGAATGGAAGTGTTTGGTCAAGGGATGTGAAGGTGGGCGGATGGGGTAAACTAACGGCCTGTCACCAACCATTGAACAGATCGTTGCCATGTCTCGTCCGGATTCCCCTTGTATTGCCCGTTGTTCCACTGCCTTGGGGGACGAGATCTGTGCGGGTTGTGGCCGCACTTTTGTTGAGGTCGCCAATTGGGTGGCCATGACTGATGCTCAGAAAGAGTTGGTATGGCAACGATTGGAAGCCCACTGGCAGGCGTTGGATAGGCCCCCGCCCTGGCTGGCACGGGATATTTGAAGTCTGTGGCGGTAGTATCGCGAGTCTGGCATTGGAAACAAACAAGCCGCACAGATGTGCGGCTTGTCGTCTGGCAATGATCAGTAGCGATAGTGCTCGGGCTTGTATGGGCCGTCTTTTTGCAGACCTAGATAGGTGGATTGCTCGTCGGTCAGCTGGGTCAGCTTGGCGCCGATACGGGCTAGGTGCAGGCGGGCCACTTTTTCATCCAGATGCTTCGGCAGCACAAACACGCTGTTGTTGTACTGATCACCACGGGTGAACAGTTCGATCTGGGCCAGCGTCTGGTTGGTGAAGGAGTTACTCATTACGAAGCTGGGGTGGCCGGTGGCGCAGCCCAGGTTCACCAGTCGGCCTTCCGCCAGCAGGATGATACGTTTGCCATCTGGGAAGATGATGTGATCGACTTGCGGCTTGATGTTTTCCCATTGATATTGGCGTAGGCCTGCTACATCGATTTCACTGTCAAAGTGCCCGATGTTGCAGACGATCGCCTGATCACGCATCTTTTTCATGTGATCGTGGCTGATCACATTCACGTTACCGGTGGCGGTCACGAAAATGTCTGCCTTGTCGCATGCGTCTTCCATGGTGACGACGCGATAGCCTTCCATGGCGGCTTGCAGTGCGCAGATCGGGTCGATTTCCGTGACCCACACTGTTGCGCCCAGGCCGCGCAATGATTGCGCACAACCCTTACCCACATCGCCATAGCCCGCAACCAGGGCCACTTTGCCTGCAACCATCACATCTGTTGCGCGCTTGATGCCATCCACCAGTGACTCACGGCAACCATACAGGTTGTCGAATTTGGATTTGGTGACTGAGTCGTTGACGTTGATGGCAGGGAAGGGCAGGGTGCCTTCGCTCGCCATCTGGTACAGGCGCTTCACACCAGTGGTGGTTTCTTCTGTCACGCCCTTGATGCCTGCGAGCTGCTTGGAATACCAACCGGGCTGTTCGGCAACCCGCTTGCGGATGGCCGCGAATAGTGCTTTTTCCTCGTCATTGGTCGGGTGGGATACGACCGCGATGTCTTGCTCGGCCTTGGCACCCAAGATCAGCAACAGCGTTGCATCACCGCCGTCGTCCAGAATCATGTTTGCGCCATCGGCAAATTCGAAGATGCGATGTGAATAGTCCCAGTATTCCTCCAGTGATTCGCCCTTGTAAGCGAATACAGGCGTGCCGGTGGCCGCGATGGCCGCCGCAGCATGATCTTGTGTCGAGAAAATGTTGCATGAGGCCCAGCGGACATCCGCGCCCAGTGCTTTCAATGTCTCGATCAGCACGGCAGTCTGGATGGTCATGTGCAGCGAGCCCGCGATGCGTGCGCCACGCAGCGGTTGCTCGCGACCGTACTCGGTGCGCAGTGCCATCAGGCCCGGCATCTCGGTCTCAGCGATGCGGATTTCTTTGCGGCCCCAATCGGCCAGCGAAATATCCGCCACTTTGTAATCGGTGAAGTTGTTATCAACCACAGCGTTCATGTGCTTTCCTTGACGTGTGGCCGGGGGGATGCAAGCTCACCCAAGCATCCCGTGCCCGGCACGGGTTATTCAGGTGAGCGCAGTTGATTCTTGCCGAGCCTGGGGATCATGTTCACCTCGCAGCGCTCCTCGGGATGGCCTGGATTATAGCGCAGCATTGCACGATTGGCTTTGCCGTGGCGTGAAAACGGCTTAGGCCATCATAATCGATCGACATTTTTCTTTGCATCAGGTGGAAACCAAATGCGCATAAACTTGTCCACACGACCATATCAATCTGATAATGCAAATATCTCGCCAATTCAACCGGCGCGTGGTGCCCAAGCACTTGTCGGTCGCGCTCGGCTTCGTGCAGGAAATTGAGGAAATACCATGCAAATTCGTCGTATGGCTGTTGCTTTACCATTTTTATGGATGGTGTCTGTGCCTGGGTTGATGGCTGTTGCCCATGCCGGGGGCCAGCCTGCCCAGATGACTGCATCTTTGGCCAGTGATGCGGCATTGGCGGCGATCGAAGCCTGTTCGGCAAAGGGTATGGCGGTATCGGCAGCGGTGGTGGATGCACAGGGGCAGTTGCACATCCTGCACCGGGGCGGGTCTGCATCGCTTGAATCACTGGCAACCAGCCAAAAACGGGCCCAGGCTGTCAGTAAACATGCGCAGGGCCAATATGGTGAGCGAGCCGTGGGTGGTGCGCTGTTGCGTGTCGATAAAACCGTGGTGGGTGCCATCGGTGTGGGCGGGGCAACCTCAGCCGTGCACGACGAGGCGTGCGCCGTGGTGGGGGCGAATCGTGCGTTGGAGAAACATGTGGCCAGTCAACATAGCACCCGTGCGGTCACCTTCAGTTATGGCCTTGGTGATTGGCTGATGGGGATGAAGCTTTTTTACCGTAGCTGAGGCCTATGCCAGCGTATTGCATGCCGACAGCCACGATTCAGGCTGACTGTGCTACAAAGGAAACGGGTGGGCGCGCCACCCGTTTTGTTTTCCAACAGGTGAATTGATGAAGCGACCGATTCGTTATGTGCTGTATGGCGTAGGTGGGGTTGCCGCCGTGCTGGTAGGGGTGGTGGGCGTCGTGGCGTTGACCTTTGACCCCAATACTTTGAAGCCCCAGATCATCAATCTGGTCAAAACGGAAAAGCAGCGGACTTTACGCATCGACGGTGACATCAAACTCAGCCTGTTTCCGTCGATCGGCGCCCGTATCGGCAAGGTGAGCTTGTCAGAACACCAAAGTGACCAGGAATTCCTGCGTTTGAACGAGGCCCGGGTTTCATTGCAGCTCTGGCCATTGTTGTCGAAGCGCTATGTGATCGACGAGATCGAGGTCAATGGCCTGCACGCCAATCTGATCCGCAAGCCGGATGGCACCCTCAATATCGCGGATTTGATCAAGAAAGACGAGAAAAGTAGCCCGGTTGAATTGGAGATCGATCATATCAAGCTGGCGGATGCTGACCTGATGTTCGATGACCAACAACAAAAACGTAAGACAGCGCTGAAGTCGATCCAGCTCAAGACTGGGGAAGTCACGCCCAAGCAGGTAAAGGACATCGACTTGGCGACAACCGTGGTCAACTCAGCCCCTACCGTGAACATGGCCATTACCTTGCAGGGAGATGCCAATCTCGATCCAGAGCAGGGACGGTTCAGCTTCAATGATATCCAGTTCGGCACCAAGGGCGACCTGGATGCTTTGAAAGCCATGGTGCTGGCCGTGTCTGGCAATGTGTTGATCGACCAGAAGGCTGGCAGCTATCAGATCGAGAATCTGAAACTCGACCTGGATGGCAGGCTGCAACAAGATACGCTGAATGCGAAGCTGACCGCACCCAGACTCAACCTGACGCAGGCAAAAGTGGCAGGGGAGGCGATTGAATTGAAAGCTGCCATCAAGGGTAGCAAAACAGTTGACGCCAATATCAAGATTGATGGCTTGAGCGGTGCGGATCAACAAGTGCAAGCCAAACAGTTTGTCGCACAGGTCGAGTTCAAACAAGCCGCCCAGCATGTCAAAGCCACGCTGCAAAGCCCGCTGAACTTGGCCATGACCACTTTGCAACTGAATCTGCCACAGCTGAAACTGCAAGGCGAGGCCGCAGTCCCCCAAGCCAAAGGCGGGAAGGTTGCCATCAATCTGAATGGACAGGCACAAGCCTCGCCCAAGCAGGTGGCTTTGAAGCTGGCTGGTGTGCTGGATGAATCAAAATTGAATCTGGATGCAGGGATCGACAACCTGGCCAAGCCTTTCTATCGATTCGACCTGGCGCTGGATCAACTCAACCTGGATCGCTATATGGCTGCACCGGCTGGTGAAAAGGCTCCGGCCACCCAGGACAAACCCGGTGCGGGCGGCAATATTGATCTGTCTGGTCTGAAAAACCTGAATGCACAAGGCAAAGCCCGCATCGGCGCCCTGCAATACGGTGAGATCAAGATGAACGACGTGGCGGTCGAATTGAAAGCGGGTAATGGCCAGGTTCAGTTATCGCCTTTCAGCATGAATCTGTTCGGTGGCAACCTGGCTGGGTCAGCCTCAGCCACCACCACTGCCTCGCCTCATTTCGTGCTGAGCCCAAAGGTGACCAATATCGACGTCGGCAAGATGCTGGTGGCGGTGGCCAAGAATGACAAGCTGGAAGGGCGCGGCAACCTGCAGGCCAGTCTGACCACCCAAGGCGGCAGCGTTGAGCAACTGACGCGCAATTTGAACGGCAATCTGGCTGCACAGCTGCGAGATGGCGCGATCAAGGGCATCAATATCGGTGCCACGCTGCGCCAAGCCAAGGCATCGATGGGGCAGCTGTCTGGTGAGCAGGTCAAGCCCGCCAGCGCGACCGAGAAAACCGACTTTGCCGAACTGCTGGCCTCATTTGCCATCCGCAATGGTGTGGCACACAACGAAGATCTCACTGCTAAATCCCCGCTGTTACGACTCGCTGGCATGGGCGATATCAATCTGCCTGATAAAACCCTCGATTACCTGTTGAAAGCCAGCATAGTAGGCACCAGCAAAGGGCAGGAAGGCCGCGAACTTGATCAACTGAAAGGCGTCACCGTGCCAGTGCGGGTCAAGGGCTCGCTACTGGCCCCAAGCTATGCGCTGGACTACCGTAATATGCTGCAGGATACCGCCAAGGCCAAGCTCAACGAGCAATTGGACAAACACAAAGCAGATATCCAGAAGAAGGCTGGTGACACCCTGACCGATCAGTTGCAGAAGTTATTCAAGAAATAATCCGCTGTGCTTGAGGGCGCGCTGACATGTGTAGCGTCAAGCGATGGCGCGCACGGGACGATTACCATTGCTGTGTTGAAGCGGGCGGTTTAGGGTGCGATAACAGCGATATAGTTGCGTGTCGTTATATCCCAACCATCGAATTAATTAGCTGTTATTTAATTGTCATTTATATAATCTGGCGTTTCATTCCTGATCCGCCAAGCAATGACCGCCGCCCGCCGCAGCCTGCTCTTCACCCCCATCGACCAACACGCCCGACTCCTCCAACTCACCTTCGCCGGCCCCGCCGCCAGTCTCAATGGCCACTTTGTCGTCGCCAGCTTTGACGGCTGGGAAGCGCTGGATGAGGGGTTCGAGTTCGAGATCCAGCTGTTGAGCGAATCCACCCATTGGGAGTTGAAGCAGCTGATCGGCGCTGCCGCCACGCTGCAGGTGCTGACCGACCGCCGCCAGCCACGTCGTTTCAGTGGCCAGGTGGTGCGCGCCGAGCAGCGCGGCTCGAATGGCGGCCTGAGCCTGTTCGCCATCCAGCTGAAACCCGCCGTGCATCTCTTGTCGCTGCGCCGCAGCAGCCGGGTGTTCGGGGAGCGCTCAGTGCCCGAGATCATCGAGTGCCTGCTCAAAGAGCATCAGGCCAGCAACCCCTTGCTGCAATGGCAACTGAAGCTGCGCCGTGACTACCCGGCACGGGCCTATACCGTG
>NZ_JACHHY010000047.1 GCF_014202905.1 Chitinivorax tropicus
AGTTGTGCAGTACTCAGCGTCAGCTCGCCTTGGCTGACCACCCTCCCCTGGTTCCGCAGCCAGTCGTGGAACGTCAAGGACAGCTTGCCTGCGCCAATGTAAAGGCAGCTGAGCAAGCCATATAATCATCTAACACCAAACAACTAAATATATATCAATAAAAAATTATTCACAGAAACACGTATTATTATAAATTAAAATTTAAACACAATTTATCGTAAACACTCTGGCCAGAGTAATTTGATCTCAAATCCATACTAATAACAGCATCAACAAACCCAACAGGCGGCGCATAACCATGATGTCGAACATAATGCAACACCATAGAAGGCGAAGCATACCAACCCTTATCAAATGGAATCCATACCTCCGATGCTCCCAATAATATTTCCATATCTTTAATTTTTTCAAAAACAACATCTAAACCACATATCTCACAAGGGTGCACTCCCCTTATCTTATTAACATGAACCTGACAACAATCAGATCCATTAATCAAAATGGCTAATTTTTCAATAAAACAATCAGAAACACCACCTAAATTGTATTCATGATCCAAATCCAACCATCCAATATTAAAAACATTATCAAAAGGAACACTTCTAAAATAAGAATAATTAGTCAAATCAGCAAAATACATAAACTCACCTTGATTTAAATTCCGTACAAGCAGCCCATTGCACACAACCAATATTCTTTTGAAGCAATTGTATCAATGGAGTCTTAAACTCAACAGAAATGGAATTCTGATAAATATTAAGCGCAGGCAGCGTTGGCGCAGTCAGCGTATAATTTGGTATCTGAGATCCTGGTAAATAAGTTGCCATACCATTAATATCACTCGCAATACGCTCATCACTCCTTGCTAATTTCGAAAGCCCCTCCCAATCCCCTCGCTCCATGTACTGACCAGTTCGCTCAGTTATGCGAATCCCGTCACGAGGAGGTGTAATGGCAGTACCTTGTGGCACTATGATCTTGCCATCATATGGAGTTGAATAGCCATGCCCCACAAAGGCTGTGCCAGTTCCACCTGGTATAACTTTTGCTGCAAACTGATGACCCTCACTACTGCCCAAGAAGGATCTTTCAATCCCTCCATTCGTCCCAACCCTCGGCCCCTTGCCAGCCGCCAGTATCACATCCCGCTCCGCCGCTGTCAGGCCCAGGCCCGCCACCGGTTGCTTCACCGTCACCGGCACCGTTTCATACGGGGCCGGACTCTTCACCACGACTGGTTCGCCACCTGCGTTTCTAGTATAGAGGCTGCTTTCCGCCACGGTGTGGCTCGGCAGCGATCGGCCCGCCGTGGGTTGTGGTTCGTTGATCGGGCCTGGGCCACTTACAACCGGCTCACTCCCTGCCCGTACCTCTTTAGTTCTGGTGCCTGCCGCCAAAGCCCCACCTGCCAAACCACTCAGTACTCCGGTTGCAGCCTGGAGGGTGTGGAGATGTTCGTCGCGGTTCCATTCCGCTATCGGCACGCTGGCATTGAATGATCGCCAATTCTGCTCCAAAGCCCCTTTAGCGCGGTTCAAGGCTGCGTTGATGCTCACGCCTTGTGCCACATAGTCAGACTGGCTGATCAGGTCTTTTTCCCGGTCGTGTTGCAGTTGGGCCAGGCCTTTTTCCAACTGTGCGATGTCTTGACCGATTACATCGCGTTCCTTGCGGCATTCGCTGGCGGTCTTGCAGACTTCCGCTTGTTGTTGTTGTGCCCTATCCAGTTGCCGATATTCAGTATCGATGCGCTTGCGACAGGCTTGGTCACCTGCAGCGCATTCCTGTTTCTTACGTGCTTCACGTTGTTCAATCTGCTGGTGCTTGAGGTAGTTGTTCTCCACCGCGTTCTGGCTGGCCAGGGCGCTGGCCATGCCGTTGAGGCCACTCTGGCTGGCCACTGCCGCACTCAGCAGCTGGGTCGCCGCGCTGAACAGGCCTGCGTGCTTGATCTGGCCATTGGCGTCTTTCTCAAAGGCTTGGTCCAGTACCTGGGGTAGCGCTTCGCCCAGTGCACCACCGACTGCGCCAGCCTGCCAACCGCTGCCGGTCAGGAGGGTCAGGGTGGCACCCAGTCCGGCGTGCGCCAGGTATTTCAGGGGGTCGTCTTTGGCGAAGTGGTCGCCTATCCAGTTCGAGGCTTTCGCCAGGTAGGGACGTGCTTCTTCTTGGGCCACCCGCTGGAATTCCAGTTGGTTGTCCACTTGGTGTTTGTCAAAGATCTTGTCCAGTCGGCCTGCGGTGTCATGGGTGTCACGCTTGAGTTGGCTCAGGTCTTGTTGTTGCCGGTTCGGGTCGCGCAGCTCCAGCTGGCCGGCGCTGATCGCGGACTGGGTGGTGCTGCTGCGGCTGTCACTGGTGAAGCCCAGTGTCATGCCACCGCTACCCAATTAATCCGGAAACTTACAATCATCCGTCCAATTCCAACCAGTTCTCTCAACGATATAATCTTCAAAATTACAAGATGCAACTACGTACTCAAATTTGCGCCTAAGGGAAATAATAAAATTAGCCAATCCATACTTAAAATCATAGGAATCGAATTCAGATTCAAAATCATCTCCAATTTCTATATAGTACCTTGCCTCAGTAGGATCTTCTTTCATTCCTACAGCTAAATTTCCATTATTATTTTCATTATCATAAGCAGCAAAATCCAAACTCACAAAACACTTCAACCCTTCAAAGCAATTTTCAATATTTTCCTCCATAAATAATTTCAAATCATGCATAGAATAAACCGTATCAACATACACTTTACAATAACTCATTAATTTCCTCCAAATTCAAAATCATAGGAAAGTTTTGTTTGTGGCCCATTATCAAAAACCCCACCACTTCTTATGATAGATATTTGAATCTTATCTTTTGGCATATCCAAATCACTCGCAATTTCATTCCTCAACCCTCTCAAACCAGATTCACCAGTCTGAATACGACCATCACGTATAGAAACATCTCTTGTTTTTGCTTTTGCATTTTGAGAATTTTTAAAGAATGTTGATATTAATTCGTCAAATTTTTCAGGTGAAACTCTAATTCCTATATCCAAATCAGAGCCAGCCTTAGCAGTCCCACCTGCTCTTGATCCCATTACAAAAATATCATCTCCAAGTCCTTTTTCTGACGCCACCCCACGAATTCTTGCAGACACCTTATCAAATAGTGATGGAATTATACCTTGTGGTATCACCAAACCAGGTCTGGGCGAGCCGAATTTTACAACACTGTCCTTCTCGCCAACTGCGACACTATTAGCCAGACTAGATGCGTTAATTTGCTCCGACTTCCCTTCCAGGCCGCCACCTACCACCACCTTCGGCGGCGGCGTCCCAGCCCCAGCGACTTTGTCCTTGACCTGGCCAATCGCCTGGCCCAATGCCTTGGTGACTTCCACACCCAGGTCTTTGGCGCCCGGCCCCAGTTCCGACCCCAGCATCACCAGTACCGAAGCCCGCTCTTGTATGCTCAGGGGTTTACCTGCTGCCTGGTCCAGCCATTGGGTTCGCGCTTCCCAGCCCGTCAGGTTCTGCTTCTCCTGTTCGCTCAGCCAGCCGTTCTGGATCAGCATCGCTTCCGCCAGGTCTTTATCCAGACTGAAGCGGTTCCCCCAGCTATTGAAGGGGTTCTCCGATTTCTTGGCAATCTGTTCCGGGTTGCCCTGGATCAGTCCGGTCAGGTCGTAATCCCGCCCCAGTTTGCCATCTACTTCGCTGATCAGTTGTGAGTTGCGCTTGCAGTTCAAGGCAGTCAGCCATCCGCTGCCCGAAGAGCAACGCGTCGTGCGCGAGGTGCTGGAGAGCCTGATCATCAAGTACCAGGTGCGGCGCTGGGACTCGCAGCGAACGACGGCGCAGTAAACCCGAGCGGCTAAAACAGAAGCCCCCTCAACCCCACGCACGGCCTGGGGTTGAGGGAGCTTTTTTGCTTCTATCTACCTAATCAGCCAAGCATTTCAACCCGCAGGCAGTACACCTATCGGAATACGCTGCAAAGCCTTGTGCCGCCAGGCTTGGCGGGCGGTTTTACAAGGTAGCGTTATAACGCTGGAAGCCGGCAGTGGCGCGGGCCTCCCGCATAACCCGGCCAAAGCTTTGATACAGCGAGGTTTTTGGCTGGTGGCAGGATTTTACGAACAGGCCGTTCTACGAACGTTCGTAGAACGGATATAGAACGCACCTAGAACAGAGATAGAACAGGGTAGAACGACGCGGGCGGTAAAAAGCCGCCTCCGAATCAACGGGACAGCTTTTTTACGATAAGACCTCTATTTGATGCTCTTATTGATTACACCCTGTTGTCTGTCAATATCATGCAACTGATCAACAGGCATCTGAAGACACTCCAAATCATCTTGCTCCTTTTCAATATTATAAGGGGCGTGCATATTGAACTGATCTACGGCTTTCAAGAAGTCCGCAGGTGGGCAATATTGATGATCCACAACATAGTGATAAAGCATAGTCGGAAAAGAATAGAATAGATCGCCTCCTGAATCCGGGATACACATCTCACTTCGGCCTAGCAACATTTGCTGCGTGCCTTGATACACATCAAGTCCACCCGGATTAATAGTAATTTCTCCTACTTCGCCGCCACATAAAGAACATTTATAAGGTGCACCGCGCATGTGCATTAGATGAATAATTACCGCCTTGTTCTTTTCAAAGATGCCATGCTTTTTATCCTCGCTGTTCTTCATATCGAGAAAAGTAAGCTCCTTCAACTTCTGAATAATCTTCTGAGGAATATCCCCTTTCGTATAAGGATAGTTCCTATCAAGCCACCCCACATTAAGAACCTTGGGATAGACATTGACAAACCCCGCAGTATCAGAACCATCATCCCGGTAAAATGTCAAATCTTCGTAATGCATGTTTACCACCTAAATTCAGTGCATGTTGCCAATCCACAAACCCCTGCGTTTGGTCTTAACAAATCACGCAGAGGGGTAGATAACTCTACCGTGGTTGAGTTCTGAAAGATCTTCAGGCCATCAGGGGTTTTGACAGTAAAGTTTGGTACGGAATTTCCAGGCTTAACCACTTGTAAATCCTGCAAATCAGCAATCACCCGATTTCTGATACGACTGTTAGTGATATCCATATCATCCAAATGCTCTCTTATAAGGCGGTTTCTCGCTTTCGGACCTGCAGCAGCCAATCTTTCCAGATCAATTGTTTCTAGAACTCTACCAGTGGTGTCAGATATCTTGATGCCTGTTTTGGGTAGCACCAGTGTCGTTCCATCTGGAACGACGGCATAACCAGAGCCGCGACGCAACTCACCATGCCCTGCAATGGCTTGACCACTACCACCGGGCAATATCTCAGTTGCGTAATAAGTGCCTGCATTAGGACCTAATACACCTCTGGTCGTTTCCGTGTTTGGAACCCCAACCCTCGGCCCTTTCCCAGCCGCCAGTATCGCATCCCGCTCCGCCGCTGTCAGGCCCAGGCCCGCCACCGGTTGCTTCACCGTCACCGGCACCGTTTCATACGGGGCCGGGCTCTTCACCACAACCGGCTCGCTACCTGCGTTTCTAGTATAGAGGCTGCTTTCCGCCACGGTGTGGCTCGGCAGCGGTCGGCCCGCCGTGGGTTGCGGTTCGCTGACCGGAGCAGGGCCACTTGCCAAGGGCTTGCCCTTCAGTCCACCCAGCTTCCCGGCAAGCGCCGGTGCGATCATGCCTGCCCCTTGCAGGATCAGTCCTCGCGTCGCTTGTGCATCCAAGGCTTTTTCCACCAGCTGGCTGCAGGCAGTGGCACTGAGCCCCTGGCAGTTGCTTTGCCGGAATTGCTGGAC
>NZ_JACHHY010000048.1 GCF_014202905.1 Chitinivorax tropicus
AAACAACCCTCTTGACGAGGGCCAGCCTCACAGTGGCGCACAAGAGGTGCATCGAATGCATTCGACATTTCCAGCAGAATAATGCAATATGCATAGCCGCCACGTACTCGTATGGATGTTTAGCTGACTAGACATCGACAATACGAAGCTTGGAAATGAAAAAAGCCATGACAGATCATGGCTTTTTTCACAAAACTTGGCGGAAAGGGAGTTCGCCAAACACACCGAACAAGCATTTGATATTAAACAGATAAATAAAAAACCACGCAGCCAACCCACAAATTATACGTCGGAATAAACAGTGTTCGCAGGCGTAACTTGCGCCTAAGCATACCATTGACATGTGGCAGTGCCCCCACGCCCTCGCGATACTCAGCTCACGCCATGCTCGCGCAGCAGTGACGTAGCGTTCAGCCCTTCGCCGACGGCGATGCCCGGCTAGGCTGGGGCCCTATTGATCGATGATGGTTGGCCGCTCCGCCCGCTCCCGCTGCTTGACGATCGGCGCGAACAAGCTGCTAAAGGCGTCCAGCCAGGCCTCGCCCTCCGCATTGGGGGCGCGCGCCACGAAATGGCCATAGCGGTCCCGCCATTCCTGCGGCACTTGCGGTTGACTGTTCACAACGTTCTGGATGTGTTGCGCAAACGAGGCAAACCAGTAATTGGGCTGATCGGCCTGCCCGCTCAATTGCCGAAACTGTGCCAGCACCTCGTCAAAGGTCTGCGGTTTGGGGCCTTGTCGGGATGGGTCCCATATGCTCAGGCTGCTCATCTTGCGTTCCTGTCTTGGGGGCGGCCAGGGGCCACACCCCTGGCCGCTGCGGTTTATTGTTTGAATCGTACTACCAGCCCGGTCTGTTCCGCCAGACTTTGTGGCCTCGATCCCGCCGCATGCCACACCGGGTGCGGTCGGTAGATATAGCTGCCGTCCGGCTGGCGTTGCAGGGTGCCATGGCACGGGCCGTCGAAGTGCAGGCTCAGGGACTGGCCGTCGACATCGCCGATCAACTGGCTGAAGTCGAGGCGCTGGCTGCCGTGGCCGGCCACGGTGAACTGTTGGTTCAGCGCGGTCGGGGGGTCGTTCACCGGCAGGAGGGTCACCACCAACGGTTGGGCCATACTGGCCTGTTGCCCATTGGCCTGCTCAATCGCAGTCGCCACCACCTGTAAGGCAATGCTGCCATAGGCATCGGCCCGCGGAATCAAGCTGAGCGCATTCAGATGCCAACCCCAGCCATAGATGACAAAGTGAACAAACCGTGGCGGCAACGGGGCATGTCGCCGCCAGGAGAAAGCAGGATTACACCAAAGGCTGCACTTCGGTGCGTAGGTAGGCAACCAATCTGTTCCATTCGGACTGATTCGGTTCGGTCTTCACCCAGTTGGACTTCATGTAACCCTCCGTCAATTCCGCCTCGATGGCGTCATAATCCGGATTCCCTACAAGACGCGCCACAATCAGAATGTGGGGTGACGACCTCCCCCCATCTCGCGAGCGCTCTTTCCCCTCTGGGTAAAGCGACCCGTTCATCAGGCTATCCAGCCCCTGCAACGTGGTGGTGGTCGCCAGGATTGGTTCCAGGAAGGCATAAACACTTGCCACCGCCGCGCGCGCTTCCTGATAGGTCGAGAGGTAAAAGATTCGCTTCTGGAGGTCAAGGGGGGGGGGGGCAGAGCCAAAAAACGGTTCGTCATTAGTAAATTTGAACCGTTGGTAGAGGGCCTGCACCGCCTCATGACTGAACTGAGTGGTCACGCCGAAGCGGTAGGCGTCTTTATAGGCATCAGCAATGATGCTAAAACCAATCTTCTGCCCCCCCCCTCCTGGCAACTGACGGGTCAGTTTGATGGCACCAAATTGACCTTTTGATGCGGTAAACCCCAGCGGGCCAAAAGCTTGCAGCATCTGTTCAGTCACAAATTGCTCAGCCTCGTCCTCCCCTGGCAAGTGATCAGCCTCAGGTGGGGCCAGCAGCGCATCCCAGCTGCTGCGCCGCTCAGCCGGCAGTACGATGTCTCCGCGCAAGAACGCCAATGCCAGATCGTCGTCATACACCACCAGCCCCAGCATGGTGGCGGTATCCACCATCAGCTTGCGCATGGCAGTCTGACTGGCTGCCGGCAGCTCGATGTGCCAGATCGCCTGTTCCACGCTTTGCGCACGGGCCACGAAATGGCCATAGCGGTCCCGCCATTCCTGCGGCACCTGCGGCTGGCTGTTCACAACGTTCTGGATGTGTTGCGCAAACGAGGCAAACCAGTAGTTGGGCTGATCGGCCTGCCCGCTCAATTGCCGAAACTGCGCCAGCACCTCGTCAAAGGTCTGCGGTTTGGGGCCTTGTCGGGATGGGTCCCATATGCTCAGACTGCTCATCTTATGTTCCTTGTCTTGGGGGCGGCCAGGGGGCACACCCCTGGCCGCTGCGGTTTATTGTTTGAATCGTACTACCAGCCCGGTCTGTTCCGCCAGACTTTGTGGCCTCGATCCCGCCGCATGCCACACCGGGTGCGGTCGGTAGATATAGCTGCCGTCCGGCTGGCGTTGCAGGGTGCCGTGGCACGGGCCGTCGAAGTGCAGGCTCAGGGACTGGCCGTCGACATCGCCGATCAATTGGCTGAAGTCAATGCGCTGGCTGCCGTGACCGGCCACGGTGAACTGTTGGTTCAGCGCGGTCGGGGTGTCGTTCACCGGCAGGAGGGTCACCACCAACGGTTGGGCCATACTGGCCCGTTACCCATTGGCCTGCTCAATCGCAGTCGCCACTACCTGTAAGGCAATGCTGCCATAGGCATCGGCCCGCGGAATCAAGCTGAGCGCATTCAGATGCCAACCCAGCCATAAAAGTGAACAAACCGTGGCGGCAACGGGGCATGTCGCCGCCAGGGGAAGGCAGGATTACACCAAAGGCTGCACTTCGGTGCGTAGGTAGGCAACCAATCTGTTCCATTCGGACTGATTCGGTTCGGTCTTCACCCAGTTGGACTTCATGTAACCCTCCGTCAATTCCGCCTCGATGGCGTCATAATCCGGATTCCCTACAAGACGCGCCACAATCAGGATGTGGGGTGACGACCTCCCCCCATCTCGCGAGCGCTCTTTCCCCTCTGGGTAAAGCGACCCGTTCATCAGGCCATCCAGCCCCTGCAACGTGGTGGTGGTCGCCAGGATTGGTTCCAGGAAGGCATAAACACTTGCCACCGCCGCGCGTGCTTCCTGATAGGTCGAGAGGTAAAAGATTCGCTTCTGGAGGTCAAGGGGGAGGGGGGCAGAGCCAAAAAACGGTTCGTCATCAGTAAATTTGAACCGTTGGTAGAGGGCCTGCACCGCCTCATGACTGAACTGAGTGGTCACGCCGAAGCGGTAGGCATCTTTATAGGCATCGGCAATGATGCTAAAACCAATCTTCTGCCCCCCCCCTCCTGGCAACTGACGGGTCAGTTTGATGGCACCAAATTGACCTTTTGATGCGGTAAACCCCAGCGGGCCAAAAGCTTGCAGCATCTGTTCAGTCACAAATTGCTCAGCCTCGTCCTCCCCTGGCAAGTGATCAGCCTCAGGTGGGGCCAGCAGCGCATCCCAGCTGCTGCGCCGCTCAGCCGGCAGTACGATGTCTCCGCGCAAGAACGCCAATGCCAGATCGTCGTCATACACCACCAGCCCCAGCGTGGTGGCGGTATCCACCATCAGCTTGCGCATGGCAGTCTGACTGGCTGCCGGCAGCTCGATGTGCCAGATCGCCTGTTCCACGCTTTGGGCGCGCGCCACGAAATGGCCATAGCGGTCCCGCCATTCCTGTGGTACCTGCGGCTGGCTGTTCACAACGTTCTGGATGTGTTGCGCAAACGAGGCAAACCAGTAGTTGGGCTGATCGGCCTGCCCGCTCAATTGCCGAAACTGCGCCAGCACCTCGTCAAAGGTCTGCGGTTCGGGGCCGTGTCGGGATGGGTCCCATATGCTCAGGCTGCTGCTCATGCGGATTCCGCTTTACGCAAGGGGTTGGACTTCGGTGCGCAGATAGGCGACCAACTTATCCCATTCTGCCATATTGGGTTCCGTTTTACTGTAAATGGACTTTTTGAATGCATCAGTCAATTCCACCACCAAGGCCTCGAAGTCTGGATGCCCCGCTAGCCGCGCAACAATCAAGCAGTTCACCAGCGATGCACCAGTCCGGGCCCACTCTTTCGCTTCGGAACACAGCGACCCATTGAGCAGGCTATCCATACCAAGCAGGGTGATTGTGCATGGATAAAGAAGACGCTCGTCAACAATCACTGGAACAGCTGCACGAACGGCGCAAGCAAGTCGTGCAGCTGCATAAAAGCGACCTTGGCATCATGCAGATCGTCGAACTGTCAGGGCTCAGCTATCCGACCGTAGGTAACACCATCAAGCTGTTCGAGGCAGGCGGCTGGCCAGCCATCAAACCTGCGGCACGCGGCCACCAGCACGGTGAAGGCCGACGGCTCAGCGTCGATCAGGAAGCCGCCATTGGGCGCATCATTTGCGACAGTCGCCCCGAGCAGTTGAAGATGGATTTCTATCTGTGGAGCCGCGCCGCTGTCGGGGAGCTGATCCGGCGCGAATACGGCATCGAACTGGGCATGCGCACCGTCGGCAAATGGCTCAAACGCTGGGGTTTCACGCCGCAAAAGCCCATCAAGAAAGCCTATGAACAGCGCCCCGAAGCGGTACGGCAATGGCTGGACGAGCACTATCCGGCGATCGAGGCACAAGCCAAGGCGGAAGGCGGGGAAATCCACTGGGGGGACACAGCGCTGGTCAATACCGATGTACGCGGACGCAGCGACGCACCCGCAGGCAAAACACCCGTCGCCTATGCCGTGGGTGGTACGCGGCAAAAGTTGTCAATGATTGCCACCGCCACCCGTCAAGGCAAGATGCGCTGGATGATTATTGACGAGGCATTCAATGCGGATCGGCTGATTGAAATTCTGGCGTCCCTGATCAAGGAGGCCAAGCGCAAGGTATTTCTGATTTTGGATAATCTGCGCGTGCACCACAGCAAACCGGTCAAAGCATGACTGGCAGAACGTACCGCGCAAATAGAGGTGTTCTACCTGCCAAGTTACAGTCCAGAACTGAGCCCGGAAGAGCGGTTAAACGCCGATCTCAAGCAAGCCATGGGCAAGCGCGCACCGATACGTAGCAGAGCAACATTGCGCGAAGCAGCCAATGAACACATGACGCAGCTGGAGCAATCCCCTGAGCGCGTCCGAGCCTATTTTCAGGGCCCGGTAGTCAAGTATGCGGCGGGCTAAAACATCAAAGGGCCGGATCAATAGTTGCCGAGCCACCCAACGCCACCTCAATATGTGTCGCGCCCCGCTCCAATGCATGCCGGATCAGGCGCCCCACCCCAGCAGTCGTCCGATCC
>NZ_JACHHY010000049.1 GCF_014202905.1 Chitinivorax tropicus
CATTACTGCGCTTCCACACCCAGCCTATCAACGTGGTGGTCTTCCACGACCCTTCAGGGAGATCGAGTCTCCAGGGAAGTCTCATCTTAAGGCGAGTTTCCCGCTTAGATGCTTTCAGCGGTTATCTCTTCCGAACTTAGCTACCCGGCGATACGACTGGCGTCATAACCGGTACACCAGAGGTTCGTCCACTCCGGTCCTCTCGTACTAGGAGCAGCCCCCTTCAAACTTCCAACGCCCACTGCAGATAGGGACCAAACTGTCTCACGACGTTTTAAACCCAGCTCACGTACCACTTTAAATGGCGAACAGCCATACCCTTGGGACCGGCTACAGCCCCAGGATGTGATGAGCCGACATCGAGGTGCCAAACTCCCCCGTCGATATGAACTCTTGGGAGGAATCAGCCTGTTATCCCCGGAGTACCTTTTATCCGTTGAGCGATGGCCCTTCCATACAGAACCACCGGATCACTATGTCCTGCTTTCGCACCTGCTCGACTTGTCGGTCTCGCAGTTAAGCATCCTTTTGCCATTGCACTATCAGTACGATTTCCGACCGTACCTAGGATACCTTCGAGCTCCTCCGTTACACTTTGGGAGGAGACCGCCCCAGTCAAACTGCCTACCATGCACGGTCCCCGACCCGGATCACGGGCCTAGGTTAGAACCTCAAACACACCAGGCTGGTATTTCAACGTCGGCTCCATGCGAACTGGCGTCCGCACTTCAAAGCCTCCCAGCTATCCTACACAAGTCTGTTCAAAGTCCAATGCAAAGCTACAGTAAAGGTTCACGGGGTCTTTCCGTCTAGCAGCGGGTAGATTGCATCTTCACAAACACTTCAACTTCGCTGAGTCTCAGGAGGAGACAGTGTGGCCATCGTTACGCCATTCGTGCGGGTCGGAACTTACCCGACAAGGAATTTCGCTACCTTAGGACCGTTATAGTTACGGCCGCCGTTTACCGGGGCTTCGATCAAGAGCTTGCACCCCATCACTTAACCTTCCGGCACCGGGCAGGCGTCACACCCTATACGTCCACTTTCGTGTTTGCAGAGTGCTGTGTTTTTAATAAACAGTCGCAGCCACCTTTTCACTGCAACCTCTTCGAGCTCCGGACGCGAGGTCCTTCACCCTACAGAGGCACACCTTCTCCCGAAGTTACGGTGTCAATTTGCCGAGTTCCTTCTCCTGAGTTCTCTCAAGCGCCTTAGGATTCTCACCCTGCCCACCTGTGTCGGTTTGCAGTACGGTCGATTTAGAACTGAAGCTTAGAGGCTTTTCCTGGAAGCATGGGATCAATCACTTCAGTACACGTGGTACCTCGTCATCACGCCTCAGCTAAGTCCTGCGGATTTGCCTACAGAACACGCCTACACGCTTAAACCAACTATTCCAACAGTTGGCTGACCTACCCTTCTCCGTCCCCCCATCGCATTCTAAACCGGTACAGGAATATTAACCTGTTTCCCATCGACTACGCATTTCTGCCTCGCCTTAGGGGCCGACTCACCCTACGCCGATGAACGTTGCGTAGGAAACCTTGGGCTTTCGGCGACAAGGAATTTCACCTTGTTTATCGCTACTCATGTCAACATTCGCACTTCTGATACCTCCAGCAGCCTTTACAAGCCACCTTCGCAGGCTTACAGAACGCTCTCCTACCACCATGCCATACGGCATGATCCGCAGCTTCGGTTACGTGCTTAGCCCCGTTACATCTTCCGCGCAGGACGACTCGACCAGTGAGCTATTACGCTTTCTTTGAATGATGGCTGCTTCTAAGCCAACATCCTGGCTGTCTATGCCTTCCCACTTCGTTTACCACTTAGCACGTCATTTGGGACCTTAGCTGGCGGTCTGGGTTGTTTCCCTCTTGACACCGGACGTTAGCACCCGATGTCTGTCTCCCACGCTCGCACTTCTCGGTATTCGGAGTTTGCAATGGTTTGGTAAGTCGCGATGACCCCCTAGCCATAACAGTGCTCTACCCCCGAGAGTGATACGTGAGGCACTACCTAAATAGTTTTCGGAGAGAACCAGCTATTTCCAAGTTTGTTTAGCCTTTCACCCCTATCCACAGCTCATCCCCTAGTTTTGCAACACTAGTGGGTTCGGACCTCCAGTGGGTGTTACCCCACCTTCATCCTGGCCATGGATAGATCACTTGGTTTCGGGTCTACGCCCAGCAACTCAACGCCCTATTCGGACTCGGTTTCCCTACGCCTCCCCTATGCGGTTAAGCTCGCTACTGAACGTAAGTCGTTGACCCATTATACAAAAGGTACGCAGTCACCCCTTGCGAGGCTCCCACTGTTTGTATGCACACGGTTTCAGGTTCTATTTCACTCCCCTTCCGGGGTTCTTTTCGCCTTTCCCTCACGGTACTGGTTCACTATCGGTCGATCACGAGTATTTAGCCTTGGAGGATGGTCCCCCCATCTTCAGACAGGATTTCACGTGTCCCGCCCTACTTCTCGTATGCTCAGTACCACAGTCAAGATTTCGCGTACGGGGCTATCACCCACTATGGCCAGACTTTCCAGACTGTTCCACTATCTCGACTGCTATCACATACAGGCTCTTCCCAGTTCGCTCGCCACTACTTTGGGAATCTCGGTTGATTTCTTTTCCTTGAGCTACTTAGATGTTTCAGTTCGCTCAGTTCGCTCTACCCTCCCTATGTGTTCAGGAGGGAGTGACCCTTGCGGGCCGGGTTTCCCCATTCGGACATCTGCGGATCAATGTTCCATTGCCAACTCCCCGCAGCTTTTCGCAGGCTTGCACGTCCTTCTTCGCCTGTGATCGCCAAGGCATCCACCATGTGCACTTAGTCGCTTGACCCTATAATCTCAATCCAATCTTTCGATCGATTCGATCACGGGAATTCAATCGGTGTTTGCGATCCATCTACGACTTGCAGATGGATCGTTTGCGATACAATCAAAAACCCATTGTTGCTCTGTCTTTGATCCAACGTCTTGCAACGTTCGATCAAGAGAACTTCAATGTCACTTCTTCCGTTTTGTTAAAGATCAGATACAGCATTGGTGCTTGACCAAATTCAACCACTCTGGCAATCAAAATAGTTTGATTTGGTCATGCGATAGGATGGTGGAGGTTGACGGGATCGAACCGACGACCCCCTGCTTGCAAAGCAGGTGCTCTCCCAGCTGAGCTAAACCCCCAGTTGTTCGACCTTAGCCTGAAGCTCTCGTCCAAAGCTTCTTGGTGGGCCTGGCTGGATTTGAACCAGCGACCCCACGCTTATCAAGCGTGTGCTCTGACCAACTGAGCTACAAGCCCAACTCAGGTCTTTTTGCTGTCTCTAACTCATACAGTCGATAAGTGTGAGCACTTATGAATCGGTTTTTCTCTAGAAAGGAGGTGATCCAGCCGCAGGTTCCCCTACGGCTACCTTGTTACGACTTCACCCCAGTCATGAAACATACCGTGGTAAGCGCCTTCCCGAAGGTTCAGCTACCTACTTCTGGTATCCCCCACTCCCATGGTGTGACGGGCGGTGTGTACAAGGCCCGGGAACGTATTCACCGCGGCATGCTGATCCGCGATTACTAGCGATTCCGACTTCATGCAGTCGAGTTGCAGACTGCAATCCGGACTACGATCGGCTTTCTGGGATTAGCTCCCCCTCGCGGGTTGGCAACCCTCTGTACCGACCATTGTATTACGTGTGAAGCCCTGGCCATAAGGGCCATGAGGACTTGACGTCATCCCCACCTTCCTCCGGTTTGTCACCGGCAGTCCCAATAGAGTGCTCAACTGAATGTAGCAACTATCGGCAAGGGTTGCGCTCGTTGCGGGACTTAACCCAACATCTCACGACACGAGCTGACGACAGCCATGCAGCACCTGTGTCCACTTTCTCTTTCGAGCACCTAATGCATCTCTGCTTCGTTAGTGGCATGTCAAGGCCAGGTAAGGTTTTTCGCGTTGCATCGAATTAATCCACATAATCCACCGCTTGTGCGGGCCCCCGTCAATTCCTTTGAGTTTTAATCTTGCGACCGTACTCCCCAGGCGGTCTACTTCACGCGTTAGCTGCGTCACCAAGGAGGTCTCCCTCCCCAACAACTAGTAGACATCGTTTAGGGCGTGGACTACCAGGGTATCTAATCCTGTTTGCTCCCCACGCTTTCGTGCATGAGCGTCAGTGTCGACCCAGGGGTCTGCCTTCGCCATCGGTGTTCCTCCACATCTCTACGCATTTCACTGCTACACGTGGAATTCCAACCCCCTCTGCCGCACTCTAGCCGACCAGTCCTCAATGCAGTTCCCAGGTTGAGCCCGGGGATTTCACATCAAGCTTAGTCAGCCGCCTGCGCACGCTTTACGCCCAGTAATTCCGATTAACGCTTGCACCCTACGTATTACCGCGGCTGCTGGCACGTAGTTAGCCGGTGCTTATTCTTCAGGTACTGTCATCCCTACCGGATATTAGCCGATAGGTTTTCCTTCCTGACAAAAGTCCTTTACAACCCGAAGGCCTTCTTCAGACACGCGGCATGGCTGGATCAGGCTTGCGCCCATTGTCCAAAATTCCCCACTGCTGCCTCCCGTAGGAGTCTGGGCCGTGTCTCAGTCCCAGTGTGGCAGATCATCCTCTCAGACCTGCTACGGATCGTCGCCTTGGTGAGCCTTTACCTCACCAACTAGCTAATCCGACATCGGCCGCTCCAGAAGCACAAGGCCTTTCGGTCCCCTGCTTTCCTGCTCACAGTATATGCGGTATTAGCACACCTTTCGGTGCGTTATCCCCCACTCCTGGGCACGTTCCGATGCATTACTCACCCGTTCGCCACTAAGTTGAAAGCAAGCTTCCAACTCCGTTCGACTTGCATGTGTAAAGCATGCCGCCAGCGTTCAATCTGAGCCAGGATCAAACTCTTTCGTTCAATCCTAATCTCACGCAAGATTTCAGAAATTAACTGATTTCTAAACGTGAGTACTTTATTTCTTTGATTAACCAGACATCAGTCCGGCAACCCATCCACAAGCACCCACGCTTATCGACTGTATTTTTTGTTAAAGATCATT
>NZ_JACHHY010000050.1:0-3307 GCF_014202905.1 Chitinivorax tropicus
CATATCGCACTTTCCTCTTCCCGACTTCTCAAGCCAAGCCCCCTGCATGGTGATCGCCATGACGTCACGGTCAGGCCTAAACATAGGGCTGGCTCATCTGGATATATTGATATTGGCGCTCACGGCAGTCGGTGTTGTGAGATTGCATGACGGATGATTGAATCACGACAGGTTGGGTTGAGAGATGACAGCGGTAATCAGTGGCGGTGGATTGGGTCTGTTGGGTGGGTCGCTGGGGGCCTTGGGCAAGCAGGGCATGCTGGGCCAGGCGGAGATGGGGCGCGGTGGGGAATCGATATATGTGAATGCGGCCACCGGGAATCTGGTGATCCAGCACCGCGACGAACTGCTGCTGGGCAGAGGGTTGGGTCTGGGTGCTTTGCGCACCTATAACAGCCAGGGCCAATTCGATGGCGACAACAACGACAACTGGCGGATCGGCTTCTACCGGCAATTGGCCCGGCTGCAGGGCACGGTCAATACCGCGGGCAGCAGCATCGAGCGCACTGAGGCGGATGGCTCGGTGGCGGTGTATGGGTTTGACGTGGCCCGTAATCTGTATGTCTATCGTGACCCGAGTGGTGCTGAAGACACCTTGAGCTTTGATGCGGGCAAGCAGCAATGGCGTTGGCGTGATGGTGCGAGCCAGCTCAGCGAGACCTATGGCTGGCAACAAGGCCTGGGTCGTCTGCAACAGCAGACCGACAGCGATGGCAATCAGCTGACCTTCAATTACAGTGGCAGCCTGCTGAGCCACATCACGCACAGCAACAGCCAGGGTGAAACGCTGTGGCTGGACTACGTTGGCAACAACCTGCAAAGCGTGCGCATCACCACCCAGGATGGCAAGACGCTCAGCCGCACCCGCTATAGCTACGACAGCCAGAACCGCCTGACCGACATCCAGGTGGACCTCACCCCCGACAACCCGAATGACGCGCTCAGCTACACCACCACCTACACCTATGATGGGACCAGTAACCGACTGGCGAGCCTGAAGCAAAGCGATGGCAGCCTGCTGCGATTTGACTACCAGACGCTGACCGATGGCAGCGTCAGGCTGGTCAAATTGACCGAGCAGCCCACCGACCCGGCGCTCGGTCGGGTCACGGAGTACAGCTATGATCTTGCCAAGCGGACCACACAGCTGATCAGCTACCAAGGCAGTAGACCTGCAGACAACCTGGATGCCCTGGGAGGCGAGACCCGTCTGAGCTATGACGAGGCAGGCCGGCTGCAGAGCCTGACCCGCCGGGCCAACAGCGCGGCGGGCGTGGTCAGCCAGAGCCTGAGCTACCAGTACACTGCGGATGGTCGGTTGCAGACCAGCACCGACGGTGAGAATCGTAGCATCAGCTACGAATACGACAGCCGTGGCAACCTGACTCTGCAGCGTGACCACGCCGGCCATACCGTCCGCCGTCGCTATGATGCGGCCAACCAGCTGGTGAGTGAAACCCGCTACACCGTGGCGGACCCGGATGGTGCGGGTGCGCAGGCCGCCAGTGGCGGGCTGACCGATCGGCTGGTCTATGACACCAACCAACACCTGCGCTTTCGCATCAGTGCAGCGGGACAGGTCACTGAATACCGTTACCAGGATGGCCTGCGCCGCAGTGAACGTCACTACACGACGGCCCGCTACGACCTGAGTGGCCTGGCCGATGATGCCCTGCTCAACGAGGCCCAGCTCACTGCCTGGGTGGCCAAGCAAGATGCCCAGCAAGTCGAGCTGATCGGGTATGACTATGACTTCCGAGGTCAGCTGAAGACCCGCATCCGTTATGCGGAGATTGATAGCAGCGGCAACGGCAAACCGGACGGTCAACAGCAGACCAACTGGCTGTATGACCCCCGTGGCCGCCTGCTCACAGAAGACAATGGCCGTCGCTTCATCGAGTACACCTATGACGGACTGGACCGGGTTCTGACCCAGACCGAATCCGAGCGTGGAGCCGATGGCAAGCTCACCCGCCTGGCTCAGCAGAGCACCCTCTATGACGATGCGGGTGGCAAAGTCACCGTCACCGACGCACGCGGTCTGCGGATGGTATCGAGCTACAGCCGCACCGGCGAGCTGTTGAGCGTGATGCAAAGCCTGGATGGCGTACAGGACGCTGGCACCACCCGCCACCTGTATGACGCCCTGGGGCGACGCCGGGCCACCGTGGATGCCACCGGCCAGGCCCTCGACCTGACCCTGTACGACAGACTGGGCCGCCAGATCGGCCAGATCGACGGACGAGGCTTCCTCACGGAATACCGCTACAACCGTGCCAACCAACTGACCCATACCATCCGGTATGCCAACGCCCTGAGCAGCGCACAGCAAGAAGCCCTGATCAAGAATGGCCAGGCCACCGCCCTGCTGCTGGGCAGCCAGGACAGCGCCACCCTGCCACGCCCAGTGCTGGATGCGGATCGGGACCGTCACAGCTGGCAAAGCTATGATGCAGCGGGACGCCTCAGCCAGACCGTGGATGGCCGCGGCTTTGTCACCGCCACCCGCTATGATGGGGCGGGTCGGCTGCTATCGACCCTGCGCTACGCCAACGCACTCAAACTGGCCGACAAACAGACCCTGAGCGGGCTGCTGGGCGACACCCCTGGCGACGCGCTCATCCAACCGAGCCAGAACCCTGGAGAAGACCGGATCAGCCGCCGGCTATACGATGCGGATGGCCGACTGGTGGGCGAACTCGACGGAGAAGGCTACCTCACCGAGACACGTTATGACGGCGCCGGGCGGGTTGTACTCATCTGCCGCTATGCCACCCCGACCAAGGCCGAGGCCCGTGCCACCGGCGACCTGGCGGCCCTGAGACCGGCCAGTCACACGGACGACCAACGCAGCTTCACCCTGTATGACAACCTGGGGCGGATCGCCGCCCGCATCGATCAAGAAGGCTACCTCACCGACTACCAATACGACGCCCAAGGCAACCGCAGCCAACAGACCGACTACGCCAAAGCGGTCTGGAGCGATGGCGGTGCCAGCGCCCAGGACACGAAGCTGAACCTGGCCACCTTGCGCACCCAGGCCAGCGGTACGGGCAACCGCACCCTCCGTTACAGCTACACCGCCCGCCAGCAACTGGCGAGCGAAACCGCCGCAGACGGCACCGTCACCCGGTATGGCTATGATGTCGCAGGACAAGTGATCTCGGTCAGGGTCAGCAGCGCCGACGGCCAGCAAACCCGCAGCCGCCATAACCGGTATGACGGCATGGGCCGCCTGATCGGTGAACTGAGCGGCGAAGGCGCCGCCTTGCTGACTGGCCAGGAAACGGCAGCCCAGCTCGACGGC
>NZ_JACHHY010000050.1:3403-5046 GCF_014202905.1 Chitinivorax tropicus
GGCTGGGACGACAGATCGAGCTGACCGGCCCGACGACCGCTGCGGGCGCCACCACCACCCGTACCAGCTACGACGCCTTCGACCGGGTCCTGACCCAGCAACAACTGGTGGACGGCACCTGGCTGACCACGACCTACACCTATGATGACACCAACCGACGTGTCACCATCGACAGCCCAGGCCGGATCCGGACCATCACCGAGCAGACCGCCTTTGGCGAGACCTGGAAAGTCACCGACGGCGAACAACGCACCACCGAATACCGCTACGACCTGGATGGCCGGCTCAAACAAGTGATCGACCCGGAACAACGGGTGATCGAAGCCCATGACTACGACGTGGTCGGCAACCGCACCCAGACCCGTGACGGCAAAGGCCAGGCCATCCAATTTGAATTTGACGCCGCCAACCGGCAGATCCGCAAACGCATCGACCCCCAGGGCCTCAACCTGACCAGCGAGATCCGCTATGATGGCCGTGGCCGACAACTGGAACTGCTGGACGCCAACGGCATCCTGACCCGGCTGGAATACAACATCCAAGGCCAACTGGCGGCCCGCGTCGTCGATGCGGCGGCAGGCGGCCTGCAACTGCGCACCGAATTCCGCTACGACCGGCAAGGCCGACAGATCAGCCTCATCGAAGGCGCCGGCACCACCACGGCCCGCACCACCCAATATAGCTACACCCCCCTGGGGCAACGGATCGAAGAAATCGTCGACCCGACAGGCCTGCAACTGCGCACCCAATACCGCTACGACACCAGCGGCAACCTGATCGGCAAGCTCACCCCGGACGGCCAGCTGACCCGCTACGCCTATGATGCCGCCAACCGTCTGGTCTTGACCATCGACCCAGCAGGCGCCGTCGTCCGCAACGACTATGACACCGCGGGCCGACTGATCCAGGTCACCCGCCATGCCACCGCACTGAGCAATCTGAGCAACGAAGAAACCCAGCCCCAGGCCCTGACCCTCCTGCTGGCCAAGTTGGTCCCGCACCCGAACGACCAGCAGACCCGCACCGTATACGACACCGATGGCCGGGCCGTCCTCGACCGGAACGCCCAAGGCGAAATCACCCGTCGCGAATTTGACAACAATGGCCGGGTCAGCCGGGTCACCCGCTATGCCACCCGCCTGCCGGCGAACACCGTACTGAAGCTCGACACCGTACTCCCCACCGACCCACAACGGGATCAGCGCACCGAATACCGCTATGACAGCGCCGGTCGGCAGACCGAAGCCACCATCTTGCTCGGTAACGAGCGACTGACCACCAACCAGACCTACGATGCCGTCGGCAACCTGATCCAGGTCACCGATGCCAAACAGCAGCGCACCCGCCACGTCTACGACGCTGCCAACCGTCGCGTGTTCAGCATCGACGCCCTGGGCACCGTCAGCCGCAACGAATACGATGCCGCCGGGCAACTGACCCGCAGCACCCGTTACGCCAACCCGATCACCCTGACGGGTGAAGCCACCCTGGCCACCGTCAACGCCTTGCTCAAACCCGACATCAAGCTCGACAGCCAACAACAGTCGATATTCGATGCCGCTGGCCGGCAGACCGCCAGCGTCGACGCATTGGGTTATGTCACGGAATACCGCTACGACGCCATCGGCAACCGGATCGCCAGT
>NZ_JACHHY010000051.1 GCF_014202905.1 Chitinivorax tropicus
ACCCTGGCGGCGCAAGGCGCATTGAGCGCAGAGAGCGCCCAGGCGGACACCACGCTGGCGTCCCCGAAACGGATCGTGATCCAGACCGCTGGCGGCGCCAGCCTGACCCTGGACGGCGGCTTCAGCGCCCAGTGCCCCGGCGAACTCACCATCCATGCCGCCAGCCGGACCTATCAAGGGCCGGGTAGCGAGGTATTGGATTTGCCAAAAATGCCGTCTAGTCTCCCATTTACGGTGGTTCCAAAGGAGTTCAAGCTTTATTTGTCAGATACTCCTGGTAAAGGTGGGCATCCGCTTGCATTTACACCTTGGAAAATTTCAAAAGGTTCCATGCCATCTGGAATGGGGCGCATAAGTGACGAGGATGTCCTTTTAAAGGGAAGGAGTGACGAAAATGGTTTTATTTCTCTTTCTCTTGATCAGCAAAAAAAGCTATCTGAATCATATTTTGAAAATAATGGTGTGGTCTGGCTTAGCTATCCTGGTCATGTGGTACAAATACATGCGGCTGAATTTAATAAATCGCTCAATATTGATGAGAGTTTGAGGAGGGCGATGAATTCGGCAGATTTTAGTGATGAACTTCGATCAAGCTTATATTTGGAGGGGGCGATGGATGAGGTTCTATATGCAAAAGATTCTCAGCAGGTTGTTGATTTTCAATTAATTGCAAGATCAATTTTGTCAAGAAAATAAGTGGAATCTATTAAAAATTAGCATTAAGGATGGGGAGTGAATTGGGCAAGGTGATTTCGCAGTTGGTTGATGGTGATGGCAAAGCGGCAGGAGATTCAGTTTCAGCTCCAGGCTGGTTTCCAGTTGACGGTCCTGAGGGATTGCCAAGCCCATATGTAGATCGTTCTGGAATTAATATTGGGTGGGGAAAATTATTTTCAAGAGCTAAATACGGTAATAAAGTTAATTTTTTTGTAACGGGCGAAGAATATTTTTCGTCAGTGGCAAAAGATATTCGCTCTGCTAAATCATCCGTTTTTATATTGGGATGGCAAGTGAATTTTGATGTTGAGTTGGAAACAGGTGTTACGCTCTTAGATTGTTTGGATGCGGCAATTAAAAACGGTGCGACTGTCTATGTGATGCCCTGGTTATCTCCAAAGGCTGGTTTGGATACTGGTGATTTTGAGACGGTTCTCGCTGTGCATCATCTTAATGCCGGGCTGGCAGGTGGCCCTAGAGCATTTGCTATGCCTGCTATTCAACAAAGTGATATGCCTACCGGTTTAAAGATTGGATTCTCACACCATCAAAAATTGGTTGTGATTGATAATGAAAGGGCATATGTCGGTGGAATTGATTTGGCTTATGGCAGGCGGGATACAGCGTCTTTCAACTTGAAAGCTGACTGGCGTGAGGGTAATGAATTATATAATAGTTGCATCCCTTCTATTTATGAATTGGATAATGTTGATAAGGCAAAGTACCTAACTAGAATGGAGTTGTTGTTTTCATGCTTTGATAGCTTTGCTGGAGATGCCGGGGCTTGGTGGTTCTCTTCCTCCTCAAAACCAGTTGCATACGTCAAAGATGGTGTGGATATGGTTGAGCGGAAAGTCTCGGAATTCAAGAGAGTAGCGTCGGATGTCATTGATGAAGCATGGAATAATGTAAATTTGCTTGGCGATTTTATAGACGATGTGTCATCTAAAATCCAGGATAAGGCCGTAGATATTTCTGTTGATTATATTAGAGGTAAATGGGCTACTTTGCCACCAGATATAAAGCGGAAAATTGAAAAACTTGCGTTATCTGGCTCGGCTAATGCTTTGAATAATGGTGCCGCAGTGATTGCATGGCTTAACAATGCAAGTCTGGACGAATTGCCAGGAGATATTGGAGATAAAGTAGGCGAGATAATATTAACACTGGTGTTGGAAGTCGTAAAGCGTTCTGGCGTGGCAGCAAGTAAGCGAAAGGAACGATATGAAAATTTATTTAAATTAAAGAAAATTTTGCCAAAGAGCGGCTTTGTATTAAATGCTGAGTTGCAACCAAGAATGCCATGGCATGACGTGCATTGCCAGATTTCAGGTCCTTCTGTCATAGATTTAAGTAGGAATTTTATTAAGCGATGGAATGGTGTGGCAAAAAAATATGAGCAGGCAAGGCTTAGTATCGGGAGCGATGTCCAGCCTTTTCTTGATGTTTTGGGTATTAATTATAACTCACCAGTTAAGCTTCCGAGGGTTAAGTCTGCTCATATTCCAAAGAAGGATGCCATTTCTTCGTTTTCTGGTAAATCATGGGTGCAGGTTTTAAGAAGTGGACCTAAAACTATGCTTAAAGATGAGGAGAAAGAGGATTCGAGTGATATTCATTCAAATTTATGTCAAAACAATTGTTTGAAGGCTATGCTGAGGGCTATATCGGGGTCTCAGAATTTTATCTATATAGAGGGACAGTTTTTCCAATCTTGGTATGGAAGAGATGAAGGCCTGTATAGCAGTAATTTTTCAGGGCCAATGGGCGCATTGCTTGATATAAAAAGGATTCCAGGGTATCAGAAATATGCCAAAATGCTTAACCTGGAAAATGTCGGCTTGAATGATTTATTTAAGCAAATAAATTGGAAGAAGGTGGATGATGTATTGCGAGAACCGGGTGGCCGTGAGTTTTTCTCTGAGTTGAAGGCGGCTTTATCCAATCTGGCAATGATTGAAGCCACAAAAAAGTTGGCTATTCCACAGAAGACGCTGCTAAACCCTATATGCCAGGCACTGGTTAGTCGAGTTAGGCGTGCGATTGCGGATGATCTGAAATTTCATATTTACCTTGTTTTGCCCGTTCATCCAGAGGGCGCATTGAATGTGTTGAATATTATGACACAAGTCCATTTAACCCAGCAGTCTGTGGTGAACGGGCACTACAGTCTAATAAATGGTATTCGGCGTGCAATTTATGAAGAGCAGTTAGTGCGTTCGGGCGTGCCATTTGGAAAAGCTGCTCAGATTGCCGAAAAAGTGGGGTTGGTTGAGTTGAGTAGAGAGGTGGGAGAGAAGTGGCGTGATTATGTTACGCTATTGAATTTGCGTAATTGGGCGATGTTTGAAAAGCGTCCAGTAACTGAGCAGATATATGTGCATTCGAAATTGCTGATTGCGGATGATCGTGTGGCTATTCTAGGTAGTGCCAATATCAATGATCGAAGTATGTTAGGTGATCGGGATTCAGAAATCGCAGTGATTGTAAAGGATGATGAAGCTATACAGGTCAAACTGGATGGTGTGCATCAGGTGTCAGTTAGCAACTGTGTGCATCAGCTGCGAGTAAGGTTATGGAGAAAGCTGTTCGGGTTGACGGGGAGTAAAACCCCTGCTACTGAGCTTGAGTCAGGGCTGGCGGAACCAGCTAATCCAAAGACTTGGCAGGCTATTCAAAAGGTTGCTAAGGATAATCAGATTGCATATGAAAATGCTTTTTCTCATATACCCCGCCATAAGCCCTCCCAGGGTATTCAATCAATTGACATGGGTGTAGATGAGCGATTGAGAAAAAATGCCCCTGCATCTATTTGGCCTGTGTGGTCATATTCCAAATTGGGTAATCCGGAAAAAGGCGGGCGGCTCAAATATTTGATGCCATTTCATGTGGCTTTTTGGAATAGAGACGAGGTGTCCAGCAAGCATTATTGGGAGGCGCTAGAGCGTGGGCCTGAGTTTGCACCGAAGGGAGTGAGAGGATTTATCTGTGCATTACCAATTACCTGGACTGCTGGGGAGAATAACCAGTCTGGCATGAATCTGACCATGCTGGCTGATCTGAATAATGGCTATATTAGGAGGAGCGATACGCAGCTAGCAGATGCAAGCGCATCACCTCGCCTTCCTGACCCAGCCGCGCCAACGACAATAGGATAGACATGAAACCAATCAAGGTCGGTTTGTTGATGATGGGAGCGCTACTGGCCGGGTGTACTGATGCCAGCGAGCCGACAACTGATGAAGCGAGAGAGCGTGAGCAGCTGGAAAAGCAATTGAAGGCCATTCCAGTTGCTGAAAAGCGTCAGGTATTGATGCCTGATTTTATGCCAATGATGGGCCAGCTGCAGGAATGCCAGGGTCGGGCAGTATTCAGTGTACAAGGTGGGCTGCAGTGGGGTGGTTACTGGGAAGGTGGCTATAAAGAAGGCTTTGGTGAAAAGCTGTATATGGAATCTGGCACTGGTATCGATATTGACAATATGAGTATTCGCGTGGTTGCGAATGTGCCGAAGGGGATTTTAACTGAAATCTTGGAGGATGAGCGCTCTTCATTAAAAGCGTTGATTCGGGATACTCAATATGAAATAACATCGGTGAAAGAGAGCATTGAAAGATATGAGCGACTGGCGAAAGAGGAGCCTGATAATCCGGACTTCCCAGAAGTTACTGCAAAATTCAAAACTGAATTGGTTGAAAAAGAAAGAAAGCTTGTCAAACAGCTAGCAGCCAAACCAGAGAAAGATTGGGGTATTCCTGATAGTCTGGTGTGGAATGATGTTCGATTCTATCTGTGGCGGGAGGGGGTCTTGTTCATCGTGGAGCAAAGCTTTAGCAATTCCGAGAACGAGCCTGGCTTCAGCGTTTCGAATCCCTATTTTCAGCAGTTGGCGAAGCGATTACGTTACCGTAAGCCCAATGAAATTCCCAAGGAAATCGGGTTATGCATTCCGTACGGATTCATTGAAGATGATGGGACGCTGACTTACGAAATCAACACGACCTT
>NZ_JACHHY010000052.1 GCF_014202905.1 Chitinivorax tropicus
TGAAAGGCGGACTGCCCACCAAGCTGACCGCCCCCATCTTCACCTCGGAAAACCTGTATCTGCAGAAGGCGAATGAGAAATATCGCGCCTACCTGGTTGGGGCTGCGAAGCGCTACCGCTTGACACCCCACGCCCTGGCTGCCATGGTCAATGCCGAGGCAGCAAAAGTCAAGAAAACCGGCGAATGGCTGGAAGACTCCGTCTCAACCAAATCCACCGCTGCAGGTCTGTCGCAGTTTGTGAATGGCACCTGGTATGCCTGCCTGGCGGCACCTGGCACCCAGGGTAATCAAGCGGCCTTGGCCTATCTCAAGGTAGAACAATTGGAAGCGGCAAGCGGCATGCTGTTCTATCCCGCCAGCCAGGACAAGGGGAAGACCAAGCTCCGGCGGGAGGTATCTGCGTCGGATCGGGAGAAAATGCTGGCATGGCGGATGGGGGGTGAAATGTCGATCGATGCGTTGGCATGGTATATGCGTTATAACTTGGCCATTGCAGAGAAAGCCTTGAAAAAAAGCCTGGACAAGCTGCCGCCAGACGAACTGGCCAAGATCGCTTATGTGCTGCACCATGAGGGGAGTGCAGGGTATTTTACGGGGGAGTATAGAGTAACTAAGAAAATCGATTTTTTAAAACGACTCGGTGGGCAGCTTGGTGGAAAAACCAAAACTGATAGTATTGAAAATGCGGAGAAATTTTCTGAAAGGCATGGTTTTGGAGAGGACTATGTCTCTGCTTACTATTACTGGCTGGCCAATCACACAGATACCCATGTCAGAGCATCGGAATTCATGATCGACAAAGGCGGATTTGTGGAGCGCTCTGCCTTTGATGTGTTTGAGGATGTGGCAGGTTTCAAGATTCCACGTTCCAGCTTGAAACCTGTCGAAAAGCCCAAGCCAAAGGAAAGGCCCACACCCAAAGCTGCGGACAAAACGGCCCCTGCTAAACCCACACCTGCTGACAAAGTGGGTAGCGGGGCTGTCACCACCAAGTCTGGCCCAGGCGCCACACACACATCGCCACCTACGGCAAGCGCCGGTGGGCAAGAGGTTGGGCATGATAAACCGGTTGGCGGGGCGGCAGCTTGGTGCAATCCGCTGGCGCGCTGTGCCATTCGGGTAGGGGGGTATAAAGATAGTGAGGACAATCCGGCCTCGGCGCGCTCGAAATCGCTATTCAAGGGGCGGGGAGGCAAACATAAAGGCATTGATCTGCAGGCGGCGGTGGGAACACCTATCTATGCGGTGGCCAATGCCGAAGTGTTCATGATTGCGAGCATTCCGGGTTATGGCAAGACCTTGGTGCTTCAGGTCAACATCAACGATTTGGCGGCGAAGCAGAAAGCCTATATCCAGACCATTGCGGACGTGAAAAATGACACGGTGTATTTTTTGTATGCGCACCTGAGCGAAGTATCGGTCAGTAAAAAAAGCAGGCAGAAAGTCTATGTGAAGTGCGGTGAGGCTGTTGGTAAGACTGGGGAGACGGGGTGGGCGAAGGATATGAAGGAGGTTGGTACTGGAAGTGCAATAAAGTATGGAGGGCATTTACATTTTGAGGTGAGGTCCAGCCCAAATTTTGCGAAGGGTAAGGGTAAGTTCTTTGATCCTCTACCACTGATTGATAAGCTGATTTCATGATTGAAACGGATTGATTGTAATGAAATACTACTTTGTAATATTAAGCTGTTTTTTATTGAATACTCCTTTGATATCTTCGGCATCGGATGTCCCTGGTGAGGAAAAAATTAGAGCAGATATAAAGAAAAAAGCTGATCAAAGCAAGTGGGATAAGTATTTTCGTGACTCCACTCCAGACGGTGAGCGTGAACTTGTCGCAGAGCTCAATACGGCAGTTTTGCTGAGTAACAGAACTAAGAGGCGCGTTGGAATATTTGAATCTTATGCAAAGGGACAGAGAAAGATTTATGAGGTAAGGTTTTTTAGTCAAGATCTTATTTTGGATTGGCGGTATAAAAGCAATGGTTATGCAGATCGCTGTGCTGATGGCCCTGTTTTATATGCGTCAGATGTTGAGTCTAGCTATGTTTTTATTGGAGTTAAGTGTAAAGGCAAGGATGGCGATACTCTGCATGATGCATATATTTGGCATGAGGGCAGTGGTGGGTTGTATTTTATACATAGTGATAGTTATGATTGGAATAGGAATTTATCTATTAGATATGGGAGTGGTTTGTTTAATGTTAAATTTAAATATAACCAAGCGGATAATCCTGCAAGAAAAATTAGCACGTCAATAAATTTTAAAATTATTAGGGGTAAGAATGGCTGGGAAGTAAAAGATCTACCTGGTACTAATGAAGAATGGGGGGGCGTGGGTGTAATGGAGCGTTTCCCTGTTGATCATAAGTATGATTTGCCAGAAGAGTATACGCGCTGGCGATGATTCTGGTGGTCGATCTTCAGCTTTGGTGGCTGATAACTGATTGCGGAAGCCCTGCAGTCCAACGGCTCTGGTCATGCTGGATGCCACCTAGCGCAACCACATCGCGACAGGGCAACGCATCTACCTTCCAATGATTGAAAATGAACACCTTAAGGGAATAGGTTAATGGCAATAGTGAGAGCATTTTCTGCGTTGATGGGTTGCTTGTTGATGTTTACCTTACTGGTACCCGCCAGGGCAGGGTCGATAGGAGAAGATAAGATCAGGCAGGAGATAGAGCGGAAAGCTAACCAAAGTGAATGGATGAGGAGCCTTCGCGATGAGACCCCAGATGGGCAACGTGTACTTATTGCAGATCTCAATACCGCTGTTTTATTAAATAGTAAAACCCTAAGACGCGTTGGGGTATTTGAATCTTATGCAAAAGGGGAGAGGAAGGTACATGAGGTGAGGTTTTTCTCCCAAGATCGTATTTTGGAGAAAAGGTATTGGATTGATTATGCTGATCGATGTCTAAGTGAACCTAGTGTTCAGGCTTCAAGTGTAAAAGATAATTACATGGTTTTAAGTGTTGTATGCGAGATAAAAAAAGGGGTGATTTCAACGGGAAAGTATATTTGGCATAAGGATAGTGATGGTCTGTATTTTGTGCATAGTGATATTTATAGCTTAACTAAAGATTTATCCGTTAGTTATAATAATAATGTTTTTAAGATTGCGTTTAATTATAATCAAGGTGGTAAGCCGGATAGGAAAATGTCTGTCTCTATTGGTTTTAAATTGATTAAAGATAAGAATGGCTGGGAAGTAAAAGATCTGCCTGGTACTAATGAAGAATGGGGTGGCGTGGGGGTAATGGAGCGTTTCCCTGTTGATCATAAGTATGATTTGCCAGAAGAGTATACGCGCTGGCGATGAGCTGGTAGTCGATCTGCTTCTTTGGTTGCTGACAATTGATCGTCGAAGCGCTGTTGCCCAACTGGCCCTATTCGCGCACAGCCGCCTGGTACCGGAAGACTGGGCCAGCGCCCACAGCCTGGGGGGGCAGGGCATCCGCTACCATGGCAGCCACAGCCAGGAAGAACAGGACACCCTGAGCTGGCTGAGCCCGACACAGACCGCCCTGCTGCCCAGCGACACCCAACTGCAGAGCTGGCGGGACGGCGGCAAACACACCCTGACCGGACAACACAGCGACCTGGGTTGGGCGGGCGAACAAACCTTCACCCTGTCCGCCGGCCAACTGACCGACCCTATACTGGCACAAGCACGGGCCACCCAGCTGGCCGAAGCCCAACACGCCGAAGCACAACTGCTGAGCACCCAAGGCAGCGTGCGCAGCTTCCGGCCCGGCACCCGCTTCCGGCTGGTGGAACACACCCAGCACAGCCTGCAGCGACTACTGAAACAGACCCAAGCCGACCCACACTACCTGATCGTCCGGCTACGGGTAGCTGGCGTCAACAACCTGCCCGTCGCCGCCCAGCCCGCCCTGCAAGCCCGGCTGGGCGCCACCCCGCTCCCCTGGACAGGCGGGGACACCACCCCCGCCCCCCACGCCGCCGAGCCCGCCCCCCATACCGAGCTGGCACAACGCCTGCAGCGGCTCGGACTCAGCCACCAACCGCTGCCCCCAGGCGACCCGGCCAGCCTGCAACAGCAAGCCACCCGCCACGGCTACGCCCTGAGCGGCCAGCTGC
>NZ_JACHHY010000053.1 GCF_014202905.1 Chitinivorax tropicus
CGTCAAGTATTGATGGTTCATTATGCCACCAAGATAGACGGACGTCATGATGACGCTAAGTACCGTTTGAAGCATGCAATCAAATACGATAGCGCATCACCCGCAACTTAAAATTCGTAAATTCAAGAAAAAAATAACAATGCATCATTTAGATGCCTTATATCCACGCATAAATTCCTTTATGGATTGCTCATGCCAACTTCCACTCCAACACCAGCCACTTTCTCTTTTTTTAAATTCAACCCCATTAATTCTCACAAAATTATTTTTCACCTCCAATATATCAAAATCCACATTTGCAATGTGAGATGGTTTTGGATTTCTAATGATCAGATCTCTACTACTTGTATAAATGGGGATAGGCTTTAAACCCACTCCAGCCTTCATGTCAAAAGTTCTAAAATTCAAATCAAGAAAGAATAAATCCAACCTATTCTTGATGAAAGTATCACGATCAATCTTAGTCCGCTCAACGCCGTCTATTGGAATCTCTCCATTATCAAATGTCTCAAAAGGGAAACAAATTAATTTATATGGCTGAGATCCATGATACAGCGCATCGCGAAATTTCTCGTAAAACGGATAAAAATCTGATGGCATTTCTTTATCAGAATACGAGTTTCCAAAAGATTGACTTGATGTAAAAATCATATAAAATAAAATAAGACAAAAACCTACTGATTTCATAATAACACCTTTGGAATTTTTCTTGCCATGATAGAAATGGAGTTTTTTGGAAATCTTGTTATGCTAACCTTTGGAACGCCATCAACCTCCTTATTATTAATATCCCCCTTTTGATTTCCACCCAGCATGTATAAATAATTTCCATCTTCCATATAAAGAAAACCAACGTGATTACCTGACAACGTAACTGCCCCACTTTTATTACTACTGGTGAAACGAATCCAAACAATTGCGCCATAAGTACCTTCTGGTGCCTCGACACCAAACGTCCCCCAATCTGCCGCTCTAGCTGAGTTATGTGTTTTGACGCCAGCTTGAACCAAACACCAATTCACAAATGAAGCACACCATGCAATTTCGTCATCCACCGGTTTGTTGGTTTTGACCAGGTTCATCCCCGTATCGGTCGTTTTGATATATTCGACGATTCTTGGGTTGTTGTATTTTGTCTGGAGGGTTTCCAGCTCGGCTAGCTTCTTGTTCAGCTCAGCCTGTTTCCCATCAATCTCCTGTTTGACCTTCTCGATTTCCGCTTGCTGTTTCTTGGCATCTAACTTTTTGAGCTGTTTTTTCAGGTCCTTGATACTGGCGGCGTACTCATTGATGGCTTTCAGCAGCGCTTTACCCTCTGCACTACTCTGGACCGTGCTGGGGATGGCACGCTGGTAGCGTTCTTTGAGTGCAATGTCCATCCAGGGCGTTTTGGCGTTGCTCTGCGCTGTTGCCGCCGGGTTGCCATTTGCGGTGGTCACCTGTGCCGCAGGCTGGCTACGTTTTTCTTGCTTCTCAACTTTGTTCGAGGACAGCTCGATCACGTTGACTTTACCTGCCGATGTGGTGGCCATGTTCGCGGCTTGCGTCAGTTCTTGAGTCGGTTTGACCACGTAGCTTCTGGCATGCTCGATCAGGAAGCTGTCGAACAGTTTGCCCTCCTTCTTCAATGCCTCCGCAACTTTCTGCATATTGGGCTGGCGATCACAATATAACGATGTGATCTTGGGTGTCGGAAATGCATAGTTGGCCTCGTCTGCCACTTGTTGCAGATGCGCCAGATCCTGTTCGCTCGGCTGAGCCTCCACACTATCTGGAGAGGAAGCTGCCGCTGGGGCCAGGCCGTCATCCGGCAGTTTACTTTCCGCCGGCGTGGCGTTGCCATCTTCAACCCGAATTGGTGGATCAGCGCTTTGATCGGCAGGATGGGTGGATTGCAATGCTGGCGCCAGTAAATGCTCCTCGGCTTGTTTGGCGCGCTGTATCGCTTTTTCGTCGTAATCCATCTCCAGGATACACATGTAGATTTCCGCCGTGCCAGGCGCACTGATGACCTGCGTGAGCCCTTGACCATCTGTCTTGCCAGTGATCACGGCAAATTTGTCTGAATCTTTGACCCGAGGCGGATAGCTTTGCGGTGGAATGACCGGCACCTTTGCTTGCTGAGCAGCGCCCACGGGTCTGGCCGTGGATTGATTGGGTGCGGTTGGTTGAGGTGTGGGGGGCTTGGGCGCACTGGGCGAGGGGGAAAAATAGCTGCTGGCTTTTTGGTAATATTTTTTGATCCAGCCAAAGAAATGATCTCGATCTTCTACCGTTGTCAGGGGCTTCTTGGGTACGATGGCCACATACTCTGCTTTTGCAACCGGCTGGCCATTGGGCTGCTTCAGGGCAAATTGGACTTTGGTCTGTTTTTGCAGCGCCAACACCACCTTGTTGATGTAAGGTTGGATTTCAGCTGCAAACTTCTCCTGGCCGTAGGTGTCTATTTTTTCTTTAACTCTATACTTAACCTTTTTATTTTCTAATATTGCATCAAAATAAATGCCTTTATGATAATACTGATAGATCCTGCATTCAATTTCATCAGGCGAGGACGCCATGACCTGACAGGAGATCTTCTTGCATAATTCATACAATATGATCATGGCAATGATATTTTTTCTTGCATTGAATCGATCTTCGATCTTCGTGATATCAATATCAGCGTGTAATGGGTTATTCTTTCGCCAATAGCTAGTTGACGTAACTCGTAGAATCTCCATAGCTGTTTTATCCGTGAACTGCCCTATACCACTTGCACTGGTGCTGCATGCCGCAGCATCAGGATTGAAGCCAGACTCCAGTCTGGCAATCAATAAAATGATGGCGATGTCCCGGTGGGAATGCCCGCGTCTGACCGCCTCATCAATAATCATGTCAATGATGATCCGGCGCACGTCCTCGCTGATGTCGCCCGCTGCTCTAGACCTTCCAGACAGCTCGCCATGCTGATGAGAAATCGGCTCATCGGCATTGGATTGTGCATTGATCTGGTTTGGTTTACATGCATCAGCCTGCTTTTTATCCACTGCATCGTAAACTGGCACAGACGCACCACTATTTCTGATCGATTCTTTTCCCATCACACTTACTCATAATTCGGCAGGTTAATATCACCTGACTTATTTTCTTTATAGCGGTGATAATTATTTTTTAAATTTACTTTCCTTCCGTCAACATCAAATAAATATGATCCCTCTGCTTGATTATCCATAAAATCACCCCAACTTAATAACAGCACCTCTCCATACTCTTCTGTTTTCAGGCAGGCCCATTTATATACATATCTAGACCATTTACTTTTTATATTCTTTTTATAAGCTGCCTTTCCATCCTTCAAGATAACCAGGCCTTGCTTATCACACATGATGGGTTGCCCCTCTCCACGTGGTGAATCACAGTATGAATTGACCACAGCCTGAATCTGATTGCATTTGATATCGGTCACCAGTGTCTTCATTCCCCCGAACGCCACGCTTGGCATGGCCGCCAACAGCAGCAACTGAATCATCTTAAATTTCATCATCATGATCTTCTGCATCGTATAACTCCTTTTCAACATCAATCCATAGCCGCATTTCATCGGAGGCTTCACCATATAAATCAGACATATCCATTGCATCACCATCTGCCTTGAATGAATCGGGGTTCCAGATTCGCCGCTCGTCGATATGCAGCGTCAAATCTTCTGCGGCGGCAGTTGGGATGGTGATGGTTTTACCATCTTGGTCGGCAATGCCCCAAAATTGCCGTTGATTACCCGTCTTGATGACATATGGCTGGCCAGCGATCGGCTGATCATCAAAATCACGAATTGTGAAATGCCCAGCCAAGCTACCTGGTAAATTGGCGAAGGCATGACTGGCCCCCTGCGGCCCTTTCTCTTGTTTCATGCTGGCCTTGAACACCGCGGCCTTGGGGCACTGGATCAGGATGTTGCCGTCCTTCAAGGTCAGCCCGCTGCCGTTCGCCACCAGCTTCAGCTGGGT
>NZ_JACHHY010000054.1 GCF_014202905.1 Chitinivorax tropicus
AGCAGGGTCGTCGGCACGGATGGCGGGTTCGCCTTCAGCGGCGTGTTGCTGGAGGGTGTGGAGTTGATATCGCCAAATAGCTCCTTCTGCCAGACCTGTTTGTACAGGCTGTTGACCTGTGACTGAGTCTCGGTCATGTCCATGCGCGGATCAATGGTTTCAGTCAGCTGATCGCGCTTGTCATAGCGGCTGATCCGATAGATCACATCATTGAGCTGGGCGAGGTCGGTTTCGCTGGCGACGGTGTCCAGGTTCTGCCCGATCGAGCTCAGCTCGCGGGTCACATTGCCGTTCTGGTCGTATTGGTAGAGCTTGGTCACGCCGCCTTGGCTATTGCTCTTCCAGATCTTGCCCTGCCGGTTGTAGGCGATGCGTTCCTGCCACTCGCCGTCCCCCAGGGCTTTGCCGCTGATCTCTCCGAAGCTGTTGTACTGCACCCGCCGTACTTCACCCGTGCCCACGTCCCGTTGCCGGATCACCCGGCCCAGTTGGTCGTTCTGGTATTCGGTGATCAGTTGGCTGCGGTTGCCGTCGGCGTCTTGTACATCGACCAGGGTCTTGCGGCTGGTGTGGCCCAGGGCATCATGTTCATAGCGCTCGGTGGCGCGGTCGGTGGCTTGCAGTTCGACCAGTCGGTCGCCGATGTAGCGATAGGTGGCAACCCGGTCAGCCTGGTTGAGCCCGCGCTGGATGAGTTGCTGGATGTGGCCCAGTCCGTCGTAGCGGGTGTCGGTCTGGGGGCGCAGGAATTGGCTGCCGGATTGGTAACCAGGCGCCAGGCGGCGGGTTTCACGGCCCCAGTTGTCCAGGGTCAGGTCGGTGGTTTCCCACACCTCGCCTTGGTTGCTGGTGGAGGCGAGTTGGCTGATCTGGGTGACGTTGCCCAGGCCGTCGTATGTGTAACGGGTGATGGCGTCGGCCTGGGCACCCCGGCCACTGCCCGGGGTCAGGGTGCTGGTACCGGTGTTGGTGTCCACGATCCGGTCGAATTCCACGCCACGGATGCGTACTTCCTTGACCCGCCCTTGGCGATCCAGGGTGGTGACGGTGACCCGGTCGTTGATCGGGTCGGCGATCCGGTTGGCCAGGATCTCGGCAGCGGTCTTGCCCGCCACCGGGCCGGGGTGTTTCCGGGCGTGGCGGGTTTCCAGCCGCCGCAGGTTGTCCGGGTCGCTGGGGGTTTCGCGGTAATGGTGGTCCCAGCTGGTCAGGTAGCCTTCCCGGTCTACTGACAGGATCTTGCGACCCAGGCTGTCATACCAGTGGTAGGTGCTGTTGCCCCGGGCATCGCGTTCTTCGATCACATTGCCACTGGCGTCGTAGACCAGGTGGGTTTCCAGATTCTGCGCACGGGTTTCCCCGGCTTTGCTCGGGTCGCTGGTGTCATGGATCAGCTGGTTGTCCACGATGGTGTCGGTGCGGCGCCCCAGTGTGTCATAGCGGTAACGCTCGGCCCGGTCGCTGGCGCGGACGGTGGGTTGCGGGATCGCGGTGGTGGCGTCACGCGGCCCGACGGTGACGGTGCTGTCATGGCGCAGTTGGTAGATCGGCTGTCCGCTGAGGTTGTATTCCCAGCTGGTCATGGCGCCCATCGGGTCGACTTGGGCCAGTTTGTTGCCGATGGCGTCATACCAGCACACGGTGCGTGCGCCGCCCGTGACCTGGTCATTCTGCCAGTGGCCCTGCTTGATCTGTTCGATCACCCGGCCCGCTGCGTCATAACGGGTGACGTCGACCGGGGTGACCGTGCCGCGCTGGCCGCTGCCCGCATCGAAGGTGGCGAATGCTTCGCGGATCTGGTGCGTCTGCCGGCCCACTTTGTCATAGCGGTAGTCGGTGATACGTTGTTCCGGCAGGCCGTGGGCCTCGATGCTGCGGGTGCGGTTGCCCAGGCTGTCGTACTGGTAGCGGTTGATGACATCGACGGATTGCCCAGCGCTATTCTGCGCCCGGGCGGCCTGGGTTTCTTCGGTCAGGCGACCCAGGCGGTCGTATTGGTAGCGGGTGATGCCGCCCGCACGGTTAACCGATTGGCTGGCTTGGCCGAAGGCATCCCGCGCATGTTGGCCTTGGTTGTCCAGTGCGCCATCGTAGCGGCCTTCAGCATCCAGGGTGCCCAGTCTGCGTCCCAGCCGGTCCCACTCGGTCTGTTGGCGGTCGTCGAAGGCGGCGTTGGCCCGCAGCCAGGCCCGATCCGCCGGGGGCGGCTCATTGCCATTGAGAATCTGCACCCCCCGGCTCAGTTCGCCCTGCGCCCGCTGGTCGTAGCGGATTTGTTCGATCACGTCGTCAAAGGCGTTGTAGCGGGTCTCGCTCACCTGCCGCTCGGCATCGATGCTGAAGCGGCGGCGGCCATTGGCATCATAGTGATGCCAGGTGACAAAGCCCCGGGCATCGGTCAACTTGGCCTCTTCGCCAAAGGCGGTGTAGCTGACTTGGCTGGTCTGACCCAGCGCATCGATGGTGGCGATGCGCCGGTTGTTCTGGTCATAGCGGTATTGGGTGGTGTACAGCTTGAGCAGGTCGGCTTGGTCCGATGGCCGCAACTGGGCCGCCTCGATGGGTTTCCCCCTTTGCTGACGCTCGGCCTTGGCCCATTGCGCATCACTGGTGAGCAAGGCCACGCCGATCGGGTCGATCATGGCCGTACGGTTGCCAAAGGCGTCGTACTCATAGCGGACGGTCGAGGCGGCGGCGGTGCCATCGCCCCGGGTCTCGGCCAGCAGCAGGTCTCGGTTGTCATATTGGTAGCGGGTGGCGCTGGCATCAGCACGCCCCTCGCCGACAATGACGCGCTGCTTGCGACCAAAGGCATCGTATTCGGTGCGGGTGACGATGCCCTCACCATCGATCACCTGGGTGACCCGGCCCGCCTGGTCATATCCGGTACGGATGCTGACATTGCCCGGCCAGCCCGCCTGCAGCTTGCCTTGTACGCTGGCCTCGTCCAGATTGCCCAGGCCGATGCTGATCCGCTCTTGATAACGGATACGCTCGATCTCCCGGCCAAAGGCGTCGTAACGGGTTTCGCTGACATAGCCTTCCGCATCGATTTCATAGCGTGGCTTGCCCATGGCGTCGAACACGGTGTATTGGCTGCGGTCATTGGCCGCATCGGCCACGATGGCCTGGGCGAGGCTGTCCAGGGTCAGGGTCGCCGGGCGGCTGATCGGCTTGGCATGCCGGGTCAGCCCAATCAGACGACCCAGATTGTCATAGTGATTGACAGTGACATAGCCCAGCGCATCAATCTGATAACGGCCACGGTTGGCTGAGTCGTAGACAGTGAAACGGCTGCGATCCTGACCCGCATCGGCCTTCAGCAATGCCCGCAGGCTGGCTTCATCCGTCCAGCCGTTGGCCACCGGTTGGGCATAGTCGGTGACCTGCACCACATTCCCCACCGCATCATAGACCCGCTCGCTGACATAGCCCAGCGCATCCACGCTGTAACGCAACCGGTTGGCAGTGTCATACAGGCTGCGGCTGCTGCGGTCTTGTGCATCAGCCTGCAACAAGGCCTTCAGGCTGCTTTCATCTGTCCAAGTGCCCACCACCGGCTTGGCATACCGGATCTGCTGGAGAATATTGCCGAAACTGTCGTAACGGTTTTCGGTAACCGTGTTGTCTGATGCAATCTGGAAACG
>NZ_JACHHY010000055.1 GCF_014202905.1 Chitinivorax tropicus
GAACACTTCTAAAATAAGAATAATTAGTCAAATCAGCAAAATACATAAACTCACCTTGATTTAAATTCCGTACAAGCAGCCCATTGCACACAACCCATATTCTTTTGAAGCAATTGTATCAATGGAGTCTTAAACTCAACAGAAGTGGAATTCTGATAAATATTAAGCGCAGGCAGCGTTGGTGCAGTCAACGTATAATTTGGCATCTGAGATCTTGGTAAGTAAGTTGCCATACCATTAATATCACTTACCCCCTCTCCAATTTGAAAGCCCCCTCCAATCTCCTCGTTCCCGGTTTCGTGTCAGTTTCGCCTCTGATGACGGCGCAGGTCAGTTGGGGGCAGTACCTCATCTGGAGGTCGAAGCCGCCACTCCCCGCTTACAATACGGTCTGCGCGCCGATGCCCAGTTAACGGGAGTTGATCTGGAAGATGGGCCGAGAACAGCTGTCGGCGGCCTTGCACCTGCATGGCTTTATGCAGATACAGAAGCGTTTCGATACTTGCCTGCATCAGCCGCGCAAGGAACGGTAGCAAGTGCCGGTGCAGATCCAAGGACTACCTCCTTCGATGGCAGTGGTTGAGATGAGAGCAGCTATCTGCCTGGCCAAGAGGCTACTCCGAGGGTTTGGCGTGGGGAAGGTGGCCCTTGCAGGATCGGCGGCAACCGACAGGCGCCCAACTTACCGCGCCAAGTAGAAATTGCCTACAGCTAGCCCATCATCAATCACTTTTCGAAGAGCCATAGCGTCATACTCCAACCTTCCATCTAGTTCACCAGAATCATTGAAGGCGATTGACCCACCAAACTCAAACAATGCCAGGGCAACAACTGCCGCAAACAACCAACTCCCCCGGGTTGTCACATCACCCATATGTGTTGTGGCATCCGTACCAGTAAGCTCTACTGGATATTCGCCAAATGAAACCCAACAATGCTCGTGCACTCCTTTGCCATGAACAGTCACTATTGAATCCTCCAAAGCTCTCGATGGATCTTTAGATCCATCGAATTCGACCTCAGGCGGGACAAGGCCAAATTCTTCGAATGCTTGACTAATCACCAATCGAATCTCGTCAAGTGAGATCGGCAATCGATTCACTGGAATAAATACGCTATTAGACATATTACCCTCCAGGCACGACCAACGTGCCTTTTGTGATGTTAAGCCAGCCATCACCAAATTTGATATAGACGTTATTCACCGATCCTTCGTTTAGGATTCGTCCAACGGGCGTATTAGGTGCCACGAATTTGACAAAACTGTCGATGTTGACGCCCGTTCGGGTCGCGTCAACAGCGATGTCACCAACGTAGCCTTGGGAAGATATGTTCCGGGCGCCCTTAACGATATTGCGCAGAATTGCTTGCTCGCCGTTGCCAGTCACTATTTTCAGTTGTGTGGGCACACCATTAAGCCATCCATCGATACCAGCAAAGTTCTCAGTCGGAGCTCCGACGAACTTACCGCCACGGAATGTAGCCAGCTCCTGCGCTTGGGCAAACTCGGTATCGCTCAGTGCGTTCCTAGTGACCGTTCCAGGCTGTCGAGAAAGGGTAAGTAGCGGAGGTGTTTCACCAATGGAGAAGCTGCCAGAACTACCGGCTCCACTTGGAACTACACCCCTCGTCCCAACCCTCGGCCCCTTGCCAGCCGCCAGTATCGCATCCCGCTCCGCCACTGTCAGGCCCAGGCCCGCCACCGGTTGCTTCACCGTCACCGGCACCGTTTCATACGGGGCCGGGCTCTTCACCACGACCGGCTCGCTACCTGCGTTTCTAGTATAGGGGCCGCTTTCTACTTGTATCCGGACTGGTGCGGGTTGGGATGGGCCTATCTGGCTAGACCCACTTGTCCCCATCTGGGCCTTGACCTGGCCAATCGCCTTGCCCAATGCCTTGGTGACTTCCACACCCAGGTCTTTGGCGCCCGGCCCCAGTTCCGACCCCAGCATCACCAGTACCGAAGCCCGCTCTTGTATGCTCAGGGGTTTACCTGCTGCCTGGTCCAGCCATTGGGTTCGCGCTTCCCAGCCCGTCAGGTTCTGCTTCTCCTGTTCGCTCAGCCAGCCGTTCTGGATCAGCATCGCTTCCGCCAGGTCTTTATCCAGACTGAAGCGGTTCCCCCAGTTATTGAAGGGGTTCTCCGATTTTTTGGCAATCTGTTCCGGGTTGCCCTGGATCAGCCCGGTCAGGTCGTAATCCCGCCCCAGTTTGCCATCTACTTCGCTGATCAGTTGTTGGTATTGTGCCACGCTGCGGTTGATTTCCCGCAGGTGCGATTCCACGCAGCTTCGGTCGGTGCATTCCGCCAGGGCTCGGCTGTTGGAGGCCGCTGCGGTTTCATAGCGTTTGAGGATCTGGTTGTATTGGTCCTTGTTGCATTTGGCGGCCTTGCAGGCTTGCAGTTCACTCAGGAGCTGTCCGGTCTGCTGGTGCTTGAGGTAGTTGTTCTCCACCGCGTTCTGGCTGGCCAGGGCGCTGGCCATGCCGTTGAGGCCACTCTGGCTGGCCACTGCCGCACTCAGCAGCTGGGTCGCCGCGCTGAACAGGCCTGCGTGCTTGATCTGGCCATTGGCGTCTTTCTCAAAGGCTTGGTCCAGTACCTGGGGCAGCGCTTCACCCAGTGCACCACCGACTGCGCCAGCCTGCCAGCCACTGCCAGTCAGGAGGGTCAAATACCACCTTGCGTACCTTCAAGAGAAGCTCCCGTTCCCCTGTTTGGAACAATCGGATGGAGTGCCGGTTTGGGTTAGGGGGTCGTAGCACGTTCCCTCCCCCCAACACCCTGATTACATTTGATAGATAAGCTGCACAGCTCCATCAGTCGCACTTACCCATACCCTAACATCAGGAGGATCGATAACTGCCACATTAGGATCAAGCGACTCAGGGGCATGGAATATTACTTCGCATCGGTCATCCTCTTTGCGACCAAGTCTTCCTGGTGGCAAATATCCGATATTGCGCGATAGCAAATATTGCTCAGCAATTTCGAAATATTGTGCATCCGTCATTGACCCGCCTCCTTCTTCAGCCTGTTTACATAATCAATTGAGAAGTTCTTTTCAGCATCGTTCAACTGCTGCCAAATTCGATTACCTTGCAGTCGATTCAACACCGCCTCTTCACGGCCAACTCGCCCCATATCTACATAAGCCTGAACACCAGATCTCACATCATCAGCTGCCTTTATTTGATTTCTAAGATCAAGATAGTGAGAGAGCTCGTGCTTAACTTGTAGTGCTGTAGGGTTCTCAGGCAAATACATCGTTCCTGTACCGTCCCATTTGGCGTCAAACCTAGGATTCGAGTTCGTGCCATAAACTCTTACGCCACGCTTATCTAGGTAAGACACAAGCTGCCGCAGCTTATCCTGAGGGTACAGCGCACCATCAAACGCGGCTGTTGTTGAATCAGCACCGATTGCCACCGTGTTTGGAACTACCTCACTCCCCCCAACCCTCGGCCCCTTACCTGCCGCCAGTATCGCATCCCGCTCCGCCGCTGTCAGGCCCAGGCCCGCCACCGGTTGCTTCACCGTCACCGGCACCGTTTCATACGGGGCCGGACT
>NZ_JACHHY010000056.1 GCF_014202905.1 Chitinivorax tropicus
TTCTGCGGGCTGCCATCTTGCCAACCCATCTGTTTGCTCAGGTCGCCGATTGCCTTGAAGCCTTGCTCTCCAATCAGGCGGGCCATTTCCTGCTGTTCGGCCATCTTCGCCCGGTCGTAGCGTTTGACTTGCCCGGCGGTGTCGGTGGTGTCACGACGCAGCTCTGCCAGGGGTTGGGTCTGCTTGTCGGCGTCACGGATCTCGATCTGACCCGCTGCCACGGCGGTCTGGGTGCGACCGGCATCTTGTTTGTTGACCGGTGGGGCGATGGTGGCTTTGAAGCTGCCGCCGCCACTGCCCATGCTCATGCTGGCGCCACCGCTGATGCTTTGGAAGCGGCTTTGGTTCTGGATGTCTTCCCAGCCCAGGCTGCCGGTGCTCAGCCGGTTACGGCTCGGGTCGGCTTCGCTGCTGATCAGGCCGCCATTGAGTTGGGTGTGCTTGCCCACTTGCAGGTCAAAGCCACCCGTGCCTGCCTTGAGGGCGGTCTGTTCTTCTACGGCGTGGTATTGCCCTTGGGTGCGTGCAAATTGCACGTTGGCGCTCATGCCGCCCCCGCTGCCGTAGATGGCGACTGCGCCGCTGATGCCACCACTGAGCTGTTGGTTGCGGTAGTCGTCCCGGTCTTGCAGGCTTTGCAGGGTCAGGTTGCCGCCAATGTCGGCTTCGATGCGTTGCCCTTTGGCCACTGCGCCCGATAAGGTGGTGTCGCCGCCGCTCTTCAGGCTCAGGGTCTGCCCTGCGCTCAGGTGGCTGTTGATCTGGGTGTCGCTGTTGCCTTTTTCTCGGCCTTGTTGTTTGCTGGCTTCGCCATAGATGCCAAAGCCGCTGGCGCCGTCCTTGGTGCCCAGGAATACGCCGATCTGGCCAGCCTGGCCGTCTTGTTTGCTGTCCAGCCGGGTTTCATCGGTGACGGCTTGGAGCTGCAGGTTGCGTTTGGCGTCCAGGGTCAGGTGACCGCCTGCTTGTAGTTGGCTGCCCGCAATCTGTAGGTTGCCGTGGGCGCTGTCGTTGTCTCCCCGGGCGAGGAGGATCAGGTCGCCCCCGGCGGTGAGTTGGCTGCCTCGATGGGTGAGGCTGGTCTGTTTGGCTTCGCTGCGACTGTGGCTGTTGCCCACGCTCAGGGTGAGGGCGAAGCTGGTCTGGCCGCCGCCTTCTTTGCCCGCTTTGCTCGGGTCGTCGGCCACTTTGCCCAGGCCTTTGCCGTCTTGGCTCAGGTTGCCCATGCCGTTGGCCAGGTCGAGCTGCCAGCTGTCATTGGGCAGGCTGCCGCTGCAGTGTTGGCTGTCGCTCAATGACAGGCTGCCGATCTTCAGGTCGTTCAGGGCGCCCAGGCTTTGGCTGGCGTCGATCTGCCCGATCCGGCCCAGCAGGGAGAGGTGACCACCTTTTACGCAAACATTGGGGCAGTAAATCTGTCTGGAGCATTTAATGTACCCTGAGTCGTTTCAGAAAGGAGGCAGGGTACGGTGCAATGCCCTTCGGTTATTGCCCCCAACATTGGCTAGCGATACCGATTCCAGTCAATAGGCTCGTCTGATGGGTTTTCTTTTTCATCAGTAGCCCACAAAACTAATTTTCCTCCCGTTAGCCAGAGAGGCACTCCAGGCGTATCAAATAATTCTTCAATAGGAATCAGCGTAATTGACTCCTGTTGAGAGATTTGACGACAAAGACGAAAATTACGATCCCCTATCCGCAAATCCATCAAACGATGCATGTCAGGATATTCACCATACTCTGCCGAAATCACTTCCGGATGGGCGTTGAGTATCTGACGTAACTCCTCGCTATCTCCAAACTCAAGATAATGGGAGAGCGCCCGCTTAAGCAGACCCTGGATATTCATACGTGCACACCCTAATCATCAAAGACAATAGAACCCTTTGGCAGTTCGCCATAAGGCCCAAATTTAATTGACAACCCTTCCTTTCCAGGCTTCAGGCCATGGAATTAGGCAGAGAATTCATCTACAAGGGATTGTCTCAAGATCGGTGCCGCCTTGAGCTCCAGGCCAAACCGTTCTAATAGCACATCGCTTTAAACAAATAGGTCCAAATCAAATTTATCTATATTGATTGGCTGCCCGAAGGTCGGCTTGTTAGGATTACCTACCCGCCCCGTTGCAGAGCTGCCTGTTAGCCCTGTTTTTGCTGTTGGATCTATCGCCTTAAATTCAGCCAACTCGGCTGAATTAAGCTTCGCCCTCAAGGCACTGTGAACATCACCGATGAAGCCATCAACACTGTTTGGAACGAAGCAATCGTTCAGATCGCCTCGCTCCCTATTGCCTTATGCAGCTACTATGGAAATAAGGGGTTAATAAAAGCCATTCCCTTGCAATGGACTTCACCACCCATCACCTCCAGGGTAACTAGAGTTTGCAATATGTACTTTTTCGACAAAGCCGGGGCATCATCTAGAAATAGATAACCCATAAATTCCGCCGACAATTCATTAAGAAGTAGTTCAGATATTAATTCGGGCTGCTCAGCAAGAATTTTCTCAAGGCTTAGGTAGCCTGTTTCTTTTAAAAGCAAAGCCCATCCTTCTAACTCTTCCAAAAAACCTTCATCTTCGGATTCTCTGTCAACAAACTCCTGATAGTAACTACCAAAATAGGTTACTACTTCTTCCGCGCTGATTTTCAATGAAAAAGGGATTGCACACTCACTAGCCAAAGCCCGGCCAAACCCATGAGCATCCACCCCAACCAGTGAACAATCAATCACATCGTTGTCAATCTTACAGATTCTCATTTCTTGGCCCTCAATTTATACCGGGAGGAACGATGGTAATCGTTCCATTTGGATGGACAGAAATATAGCCGGAAGGCCCAAATGGTTGACCCGCCCGCTCTGGCGGGAATGGTCCACGAATACCTGAGCGCTGAAAAAATTCCTGTGGACTTACTATTGGTCCGCTGGGCGGATTATTACCAGAGAATATCCTGATACCTCTTTCGGACTTCAACGCACCAGCAGAATCAAAAGCATCAAGAATGTTGTCTATCTGATGATTTTTCATTTTGGCGGCAAAGCCGATATCGAGATCGCTATCTGGACGGAAAGACCCTTCCCCGAAGAAAGAACGCACTCGACTTCCTCCGATCACAACTTCCACAGGTTTATTGGGATTAAAAGCACTTTGCAACAGTGCTTTAGCCTGCGCCTCTTCAAGGCCAGGCACCATCTGAGTGATGCGTCCAACTTGCTCGTCTAAACCAGAGGTGATGATAACAGTGTGCTCCGTGATCCGAGTCGTGCTGTTTGGAACTAAATCCCTCCCCCCACCCCTCGGCCCCTTCCCCGCCGCCAGTATCGCATCCCGCTCAGCCGCTGTCAGGCTCTGGTTTACAACCTGCACAAGGATGTCTTTTCCATTAATCCTCGCTTCTTCATAGATCTTGCCGTTCGAACCCAATACGACAAATTCGCCTTCCGGGCTCACCACACGCCGGTAGCCCTTGGGCAGGCCTTCCGTGCGGCTGAACATCGAACCTACGGAGCTGCCTTCTCGATATCCTTC
>NZ_JACHHY010000057.1 GCF_014202905.1 Chitinivorax tropicus
GGGGACGAAGTACTGATCCCCGGCCAGAACCTGATCGTGCCCAACAAAGTCACCAACATCCACAACAACAGCACCACCTTCCGGCCCTACAACCCCGGCGAAGCCATGGGCCGACTCGACCCAACCCTGCCAACCCCGGCTGCGCCGAAGGAAGGCGGCTGCGGCACGGCAGGTATGATCCTGATGATCGTGGTGGCGGTGGTGGTGACCATCTTCACCGTCGGTGCGGGCGCCGTGCTGATGGGAGCAAGTGGCAGCCTGCTCAGCGCTGGCACCGCCGTCCTGGCCGGCACCACCACCCTGGGCACCGTCGCGGCAGTTGGTGTGGCCGCCGTGGGTGCCGCAGTCGGCTCTGCCGCCAGCCAACTGGTAGGCATGGCCACCGGCAACGTCGACAAATTCAGCTGGACGCAGGTCGGCATCGCCGCCCTGTCAGCCGGGGTGACCGCTGGCGTGGGCTCAATCGGTAGCAGCGGCCTGGCCAGCACGATGGGCCTCAGTGGCTGGGCCGCAGCTGGCGCCAACGCCATGATCGGCAACGTCATCACCCAACAAGCCATGCGCGCTGCCGGCTGGCAAGATGGCTTCAAGTGGAACCAAGTGGCGGCAGCCGGGGCCGGGGCGGCGGTCGGCAGCGTAGTGGGCGACGCCATTGGCCAGCTGCAATATACCGGACAAGGCAATAGCCCGACCTGGTCGAGCGTCCAGCAGCAACTGGCCAGCGGCCAGGGCGAGCAGAGTTTCATCCACGGCTTCACCCGCCAGCTGGCACGCAACTTCGCCAGCGGCGCGGTCTCGACGCAGCTCACCACCCATCACTACCGGGACTACCAGCGCGGCCTGCTGGCCAATGCCTTTGGCGATGCCTTTGCCAATGCGGGCGTGAATAATTACATCGCCACCCGCACTGAAGCCGAAGCCGCCAGCCGCGCACAGCAGCTGGCGGGGGGGAATAGCCATGCCACAGTCGCAGCCCCCACAGACACCTTCATGGAAGACTGGTCTACCCTGGCAATGGCAGGTGCGATTGGGCGACAAGACAAAGCACCATTACCATCCAGCCTGCCGGACCACATCCGGCGATATGGCGAAGGCTGGGAAAGAGCAGGCGGACGATATGTCTCCGTCCGCCAAGGCGACACCCTCAGCCAGCTTGCAGGTGGAAATGCCAGCTTGATTGGCGCAATGGCCATGGCCAATGGCGGCAGTAGCCGATTGCGCGATGGACAGCAGATCTGGATGCCTGATGCAGACACATATAATGTTCAAGCAGCCCATGAGACCTATGCACAAGTGATGGCCAGCGACAACGCCGCCATTGCGCGTGTGAAAGCGGCACGGGCCAGTGCATTGGCGCAGGCAGCCACCGCAAGCCAGACCGGGCCGGCCAAGGACGCACTGACCTATCTCGACGAGCTGTTCAATGGCAAAACAGCGGGCGGGATGTGCTATGAAGTCAAACCGCAGATTGCACTCAAGCCGGGTCAAAACGAACTGCGCCCCTGGAACGGCCAGCGTGGCCTGTCCCCGCAAGCGCGGCTGGAGCATATTGCAGCAGGGGTTGATGCCACCACCAGCTCGGGCATATTTACCCCGATCATGGCGGGCTACGTGGCCGGCGGGGGCGACCCAGCGCAGGGCTTTGGGCAGGTAATCAGCAGCGCAGGCCAGGCAGTGGATGCCATGGGCAGTCTGGCGGGTGGACATCCGCTGTCGAATCGGCCACAGGGTATCCAGAAAGGGGCTTATCCGACGCAGTTCAGCAAACCAGTTTCCTTCGCGGGGGAAACTGGGGTGAGTGGGGTAAAAATAGAACGGGGGTCAAGAAGACTTGGTGCTTCGGCATTAAATGGAGAGATTTGGAGTGAATCGGCTGGCGGCACAAATCAGTACATTAATGACTTGTCTCCATATACCGGTAGCCGAGTTCAAAATGGTAACAGAGCCATTTCAGCCATTCTCAAGGAAGATTTTTCGAGTCTTAGGCTAACCTATCAACCACTATTTAGTCCCTATGCGGAGACTGGTGTGACGGGATATGCGCCCTTTTTTGAAAATCCAGGAGTTCAAATTGGATACAAGTCACTTGAAAGTCGTGCCGCTCTTCGTGACACTATTATTCATGAAGAATTGCACAACCGGTGGCGCTATGAAGGCGGCATCACGGAAAACCACCACTTTCCGGGTGGAGATGTGGCTTACTCCCTGGACCTGAAGTATCGGGATATGAAATTTTATGCAACAGTGGAACGTTATAAGAGCATGCGCGGCTGGGATTATTCACAGTCTGTTCTTGATGAATGGAAGGCATACGTTAGTGCCAATAAAACTCAGCGCATTGATATCTTACAAAACCACTTTTAAGGAAAATAATATTATGGAAATCAAGCAGGAAGTGCATAGTGATCGGTATGCTATGGTGATTGTCGATATTGGCCCATCATTTGAGCGAGTATTTGCTGAGGTAAGAATAATGACGGGCCAGAGTTTGAAGGAAGTCGCTGAGTTGTTGAAGCAAACTCGTCCAATTGTAGCGATTGCTACGAAGCGAGAACTTATAGTTCGGTCTGCACCGCTGACCAAGGCAGGTGCAAAAATCGAATTCGAGCTTGCGCCTAAGTGATAAAAACGGAAAAAGGTTTACTTCAGTGGCCAGGAGACGGTGCCACCATACCGGTCAACGAGCAGGCGCTCACCACCCGCTTTGAATACAACACTCACGGCGCTGTCGGATGCGTGGGCGGCCTGACAGGCCGGGGTCGTTGTCGCGGCTCACTGGCATGGATCACCATGCGGCGTGATCCCCTCCTAGCCCCCAGCCTGCCACCCCACCCAGTCAAACCACCCCCACACGCCGCCAGCGCCTGGGTGTTCTGATCAAAAAAACCGACCCGGAAACGGACGTGACATATGCGAATGGTTTTCGGGAGCGGGTGCAGCCGGAGACGCGCTATGGCTATGACCTGCTGGGCCGGCTGGTGAGTAAGGTGGACGGCAATGGCCAGCGGGAGACGCAGCAGGTGCTGGCGGGATCGACCGCACAAGCGGTGAAGGTTGCGGCCAGCTGGGATGGGGCTGGCGGGCGGCAGCGGATGGGATACTGGGCGCGGGTGGGCAGAACCTGGGCGGCTACCAGAAGACCAGCTATGACGCGGTGGGGCGTGCCAGCCACGAATGGGTGGATTATTTCGAGCGCAGCGTGCGCCGGGAAGACCTGGGCCGGCACCGCTTTGACTACCGCTATGACTGGGCGGGGCGGCTGGTGAGCCAGCAGGGCAGTGGCCAAAGCCAGGGCGGGCAGTATCAGCGGCTGGAATACGACTACTACGCCAATGGCTATCTGAAAGCGGCCTACGACCTCAATAACCAGACCGCCTCCCGCTACCGCTATGACAACGCCGGGCTGCGGGTGGGCGAAGCCTATATGGGCTTTGACCCGGCCCGGCGGGAAGCTGGCGGTTCGCCGGTCTACCAGGATGCCACCCTGGTCTATGACGA
>NZ_JACHHY010000058.1 GCF_014202905.1 Chitinivorax tropicus
CCCACTTCAAACAGCGCACCGACAAAGTCGACGGCGGCCCCCTGCTACAAGCGATCCTGGCGGCCATCGAGCGGCAAGACCAGGCCGACGGCGTATTGAGCCTGCGCGACCAGCAAAAAGCCCAGACCGTCCCCTGGCTGGCAGACCGGCTGAGCCGCCTGATCGTGGGCTATGAAAGCGAATGGCACTGGGACAGCGGGAAATGGGACGAACTGGACAGCCTGATGGGGGAGGGCCTGCCAGACTGGCAAGCGGAGAAGACACGGATCAAGCGACTGGCGTTCTGGGACGAAGTGAGCAGCATCGCAGGCTTCCCGACGGGGCCGAAGGCATTCCATCTGCATCCGGGGGGATTGGTGGGGAATTTTGCTCTAACAATGGGTCGTGTAACTTTACGTATGCTCTTAGAGGTTTTTGATACAGCAAAAAATCATGAGTTTATACGGGCCATAGCCGATGAATTAAATCAAAATTTGGAAAGTTATAAGCTAAATACCCCACTGAGGATTTCGCATTTTTTTGCACAAGTACTGCAAGAGGTTGGGAGAAATTGTAGAGTAGTTGAAATTTTTGATTATCCTCCCGCAGGGTTGATTAATACGTTTGGCTATTTTAGTAAAAATAAAAAAGAAGCAGAAATGTATGGTAGGACTGCTGATCACCCTGCAGATCAGGAGGCTATTGCAAATAGGGCGTATAGCAATAGGAATGGACATGGAGGGCCAGAAACAGGAGATGGTTGGAAATATCGGGGAAGAGGACTAAAGATGCTTACCTGGAGAGCTAATTATGATGATTTTAGAGATAAATACCCACTAATATGGAGTGGTGAGAGTATTGATGCTGTTCAAAATCCAGATCTGCTATTGGAGCCAAAATATGCCCTGAGATCTGCTGTTTTCTTCTGGTTAAGATACAATTTGTTTAATATTGCTGATAAAGGTAGCTCTGATGAATGTGTTGACTCAATAACTGCAGTAATAAATAAAGGTACGGATAGCTACGAGGCTAGAAGAAGTAATTTTCAGAAAATATGGTCGAAAGGGATATTTAATGATATTTAGAAGAATTTTTTGCTTTCTTTATTTTTTCCTTCTTGTAGGCAAGTCATTTGGTGGCGATATGCCACATATGCCGGTGAAGCTGGGGGTCCCAACCAAGGATGCAATATTGGTATTTTTAGCAGAAGATACTGCATATGGTGATTCTATTTTAGTAAAATTATTTTTGCCAAAGCCTGGCAAGGTTGACGTACTGGACGTAGATAGTGTTCTTCCGCAAGGTGGGTCTGCGGCTAAGATTGAATCCGTATTTACAGCAGACCTTAAAAGTGATGGGTCGAAAAAGATAGTTGTAATCATTAGTTGGCCAGTAGATAAGCCTGATATTGAGACTGTTGGTAAATTTTATGAAGTTCGTGCTTATGATGGTGAATTATATGGTGGGAAAATATCAAAAATAAATGGCATTAATATGCTAATTCCTCCTGGATTTCAAGGGGTTCAGGATGGTAAAAAAGTTAACTATAAATATAAAACATCTGAGGATATAAAGAAGCTTCTGGGAAATTGATAATTAGGAAGTGATTTCGCATTTGGAGAAGGCGGAGAAGCAGAAGCCTGCGAGCAAGCCGCGCTGACCTTTTAGAAGACGATTTTGTATGCTTTCGACCCCTGTTTCCGTTCCCGGCGCGCAGGTGCTGAGCGCCTTATTGACGCTGCTGAGCCTGCCGGCCTTGCTGACGGCGGACACCCGACTGTATGACCTGGACATTGAAAGGCTGGATGCGGCGAGCCTGCTGCTGGAATCCTTCGCGGGAGTGGAACAGCTGGACGGCTTATCGGTCTTCGAGCTGATCTGCCTGTCCACGGATACCTAAAGATGGCCTCTTAATGCGGCGAGATGGGGAGGCTGATTTCTTTGAAAGGGGATTGAAATGCGATTGTTGGGAGTGATTTTATATCTCATGCCAATATATGTATCTGCTACTGCGGATTGTAATGGGCTAACAACAAAATCCATACTGGAGTGTGTGGAGGAGAAGAGATTCTTGGCAGATAAGAGCTTAAATTTATCTTATAAAAAGGTTATTAACTCTATTGGTGATAAGGCTGAGGCTTTGAGAGTTGTTCAGCGTAGTTGGGTTTCTTTTAGGGATGAATACTGTGGTGATTTGCTGGTTAATGGAGGTCGGGAGAGTGCCGTTGATAATGTGAACTGCCTGCTGGATTTAACAAAAGCTAGGGAAGTTGAAATTTTGAGATTGGTTGATGATTCTAAAAGATATATTTCTCCATATTATAAATCTATCAGAATTATGAAGAAAGCAGGGTATGGAGAAGATGAATTTATTTTAAGGTTGAAAAAAATTGAATCTGATTCAGATCTTTGGGTTGAATATGTTGAAAAGAACTGTAATTTGGCAAATAAAATTTATGGGGAAAATTTTAATGGTTGTGTGGCGAGATTAAATTTTGATAAGTTGTTTTAGTTTTTAAAAATGAAAAAAATTATTGATTGTATATTTGGTGCTTTCTTTTTGTTTATATGTGGCCTGGCTTTTGCAGATACTTGGCCCAGGGTGTTTTTTCAAGATCATTCATTTGTGGCTATCTTCCCAAATGGTGACTCGGGGTATCGTTTTGCTGCATCGGGAGGAGCTGTTGGGAAAGGGTCTTCTGCAGGAGCTGATTGCACCATTCAGTCAGACCTATCCTTGACGGAAGGACATAGATACTCTGGCCAGATCAGACCTGCGGATAACTCGCTGCATAGCTTCAGTGATAAAAATGTAAAAGGAAAGATTGTTGATGTTAATTTACTTGAATCAAGTATTGAAATTATCTCTGTTGATGTTTTTGGGTTGTGTTCATTAAATTCGAGTATTTCGGGGGTTTATAAGGAGATCCCGATTTCGTCTTCTAAGTATGCAAATGCATTGAATTTTTTTATGAACGCCTCCTTGGAGTCTGCTGGTGGATTTTTTAATAAAGGTAAGAATGAAATGGCGGCTGATGAATTGTCGCCATATGTTCTAGGGTTGGGCGATTCTGGATTAATTTTAAGATTTCCTATATTTTTGAAGCTGGCAAATGATTTTGGATATTATAAGCAATTGGCTGGTGATCATGATTCTGCAATCTCCGCTTTCGAGAATGTTTTGTCTATTTCTCCTGGACGAATTGTTACATATTTGAATCTTGCGGATTCATTGTGGCAGGTTGGAAAATTTGATAGAGCCAGGGAGGAATATAAAAAATATTTTGATTTGATGGGCTCTGCTGGCAAGGCAGGTAAAATTCCTGATCGTGTCAAGTTAAGAATGTAATTAGATCTGTTGGCAATGAACTGATGCTGGTGGGGTAATTTAATGACATGGCTCTGTTTCTGAGCACCCAAGACAGCGTGCGCAGCTTCCGGCCCGGCACCCGCTTCCGGCTGGTGGAACACACCCAGCACAGCCTGCAGCGACTACTGAAACAGACCCAAGCCGACC
>NZ_JACHHY010000059.1 GCF_014202905.1 Chitinivorax tropicus
ATATTTAACGCCGGAAGAATTCCGGCAGAAGTACCACCAACAGAGGACCCAGGTTGCTAATTAAAGACTGGGATACCTAACGGGGAAAGGTCAGGCTCAAGCTGCGGGCCAGTTGATATACCAAGCTAGGAAATTGCTACCTCCAGTAGGATCTCTGCAAAATTTATCCCACCATTCCTTGCTGGCTGCTTCTTTAGCTTGTCCAAAGCATAAACCAGCGTAACTACTGCACCCTCTCGATACAGTTCCAAATCTGCATTATAGTTAGCAACACAGCTCTCAGTTCTAACTCGCCCATCCTCACAAAGATACTCAAAATCTTTGCCTTCATCCTCGTCTGCATCTTGGCCAGCAACATACAAGCGCTGGATAGTGCCTTTGAAAGTACGAACTTCAATACGTCCGTCTTTAATGCTTTGCCACCATTCTTTTGACCCGTAGAGGCCTTCAGAGCCAAGTAGCCCCATATGCGGTTTAGCCACATTCAACGTCAGCGCTTGGGTCATGGCCACTTGCTCTGGATGTGCTACGAGATATTTCGCAAGTTCGTAAACTATTTTTTCTTCGTTACATATAGTATGCATAGTGCATCCTTTAATTCAAACGCTCAAAATCAAGTAGATTTGAGTTGAAAATGTTCAGTGCTGCACCCTTTCCGATCTGAGTATTCATGATTCCGACACCATTGTTAATGCTCATATCACCAGTAGCCTCAACCTTGAATCGAGCGTTGGTTTGATTCCATGGCCCAGTTTTGGTGGACATTTCAGGGAATTGGGCAGCAGCGGGTTCATTAGCCGCGATGCCAATCTCTTGAAGCTTCGCTGACGTACCTGGCTTGACTGTCAACCGAACCAATGCACCATCATAATTTGCGGAAAACGCTTCAAGCGGTGCCAATGAAGTTTCACCAGTACCTGTAAGTATGTTGTCTCGAACCAATGTCCTGTAGTGCGATTCCTTCATAGTTCGATAAAGAATCTCATTACCAAAAATGTCGTACTCTTGGATAGGGCTGAGCGGGTTTGACGCGCGACTTGCTGGAACACCTATCTGCGCCACTCCTTCCACATTGCCACCCACAACAGCTCTGTCTAGAATCCCCCACCCAATCCGCTGACTCGGCGACAACGTCACAGGCCGGTATTTTAACCCGGTACCCTCAGCCTCGCCACGCACCACCCCCAACGTCAAGAACTCGAGTGTGGTCGAGCCGGACTGATGTTTGACCCAGCCAGGATAATGGCCTCGGCTACCGCTGGACAAGGTTCCGGCCATCTGCTTGGCAGGCAGGTTCACTGCCGCACTCGGTGCCACCGTGTCCCAGCCCAGCACCGTTTCTGTCAGGAAGGTGCCCAGGTTGTTCAGGCCGTTGGCGTTCGCGTAATAGCCGCCTATTGCACCCAGTTGCCAGAAGTCTTTCGCCACGCCTGCTGCGCCAGCCCAGCCTGCACGGGCTACGTTTGCTGCGTATGCCCCGCCGCTGAGGGCCGCCGCACCGCCCAGTTCCAATGCCATTGGGCCGTACAGGCTCGATGCCGTACCAGCCAGGGCCAGGGCGGTCACGCCTTGTGCGGTTTGCCACATGTGTGTGCGGGCCGCTATTTCATCGCTGGTGTAGGTGCGGTTCAGTGCAAACTGCGCGGTGCCAAAGAGGGCCTCGGCCACCAGTCCCGCATCGCTGACCCGTGTCGGTTGGGGCATGGCTCGGGCATGCGGGCTGGTTTCCGCTGTTTCTGCTGCCAGGGTGAAGTTCAGTTCTGCGCCCAGGGTGATGCGATCTGTTGCCTGCTGGGCCGCTTGGGCTGCGATGCTTGCACTGGCCCGTGCTGCCGCCTGTGCCGCCTTGATCTGGCCCCATTCGCCGGCTGCCTGGTGGGCGGCTTGGCATAGCTTGGCAGGTCCAGATAGGTGCCGCTACGCAGGTGATCCGGCTGGCTGGCCAGTGACGGGTTGGCCGCCAGGATGGCCGGCCATATATTGCCGTCGTCATAGTGCTGCTGGGCGATGCTGTAGTAGCTTTCACCGGGCTCAACCCGGTAACGGCCCACCGTCAGCGGCAGTTTGCCACCCGCCATCTGGTCTTGGTAGTAGCTTACGTCGTTGCGAGGCAGTGGGTCGATAGCCAGCCCATCGCGGGCCCTGAACGGGTTCTGGCGCGGGGGATTCAGAGTGGCCCCGGCCAGCTGCTGGGCGCGGCTGGCGGCTGCGGCTTCAGTGCGGGTGGCGATGTCGTTATTCACGCCCGCATTGGCAAAGGCATCACCAAAGGCATTGGCCAGCATACCGCGCTGGTAGTCCCGGTAGTGATGGGTGGTGAGCTGCGTCGAGACCGCGCCGCTGGCGAAGTTGCGTGCCAGCTGGCGGGTGAAGCCGTGGATGAAACTCTGCTCACCCTGGCCGCTGGCCAGTTGCTGCTGGACGCTCGACCAAGCCGGGCTGTTGCCTTGTCCGGAATATTGCAGCTGGCCAATGGCGTCGCCCACTACGCTGCCGACCGCCGCCCCGGCCCCGGCTGCCGCCACTTGGTTCCACTTGAAGCCATCTTGCCAGCCGGCAGCGCGCATGGCTTGTTGGGTGATGACGTTGCCGATCATGGCGTTGGCGCCAGCCGCTAGGGCGTGGCTGGTGGTGGCGCTGAAGTTGAACCCTTGCGCGACGCTCTGCAGGGCGGGGCCCAGGGCCGAACCCACGCCAGCGGTCACCCCGGCTGATAGGGCGGCGATGCCGACCTGCGTCCAGCTGAATTTGTCGACGTTGCCGGTGGCCATGCCTACCAGTTGGCTGGCGGCAGAGCCGACGGCGGCGCCTACCATTGCCGCCCCGATACCGACGGCGGTGGTGCCGATGGCAGCAGCCATGCCGCCCACAGCGACCAGGCCCCCGCCCCCCATCAAGGCGGCAGTGCCGGTAGCCATCAGACCCGCCCCCGCCGTTGACGAGATGGCCCCCATCGCCATGGCCGCCGCCCCGGCGGTCACAATGGTTGCCACCACCGCCACCACGATCATCAGGATCATACCTGCCGTGCCGCAGCCATTGTCATTGGTTGGCGGCTTGGGCATGGTCGGATCGATCCGGCCCATGGCTTCGCCGGGGTTGTAGGGCCTGAAGGTATTGCTGTTGTTGTGGATGTTGGTGACTTTGTTGGGAATCACCAAGTTTTGCCCTGGGGTCAGGGTTTCGCTGCCTCGCAAGCCGTTGGCGTCTGCCAACAGGTACCACATGGCGTCATCTCCCCACAGGCTGTGGGCGACGCTGCGCAGGGTTTCGCTGCTGCCGCGCACGGTGTAGCTGCCCGGTGCGTTGCCGGGGTATTGTTCGTTGATCGG
>NZ_JACHHY010000060.1 GCF_014202905.1 Chitinivorax tropicus
CGGTACAGCAACCAAGGCAACCTGCAGGACGAACGCAGCCTGGCCACCCGCAACCACCAGCTGGCACAGGCCCCATTCGAATTCGACCGCGACCCGGCCAACCTGCCCCGCAACGACGTAAGCTACTACCAAGACCAGATGGCGGGTGGCAAGCTGACAAGGATCGAGGGACACAATCCAGCGGACCTCGACACAGACGCACCTTATGACCCGGTACAGGAAGCCAAAGACTGGTCGCGCACCTATGGTGACAGCATTGGTCAGCCGACCGGCGCCGCACCGGTGCAGATTCTGTCGGGTGGGGCGTCAGACCCGAGTGGTGTGCAGAACATCTACACCACAATTGATCGGGATGGCGTCCCCATCCACCGCATCGACGTGATTGCGTCAAGACTGCCCTCGCAAGAAGCAAGTCGCTCATTCCGCGACAGCGTTCAGCACGCCTATGCAGCAGAGCGCGCGGCAGACCATGCCTTCTATGAAAGCTGGAAGGATCAAGCCGTCACAAACGGCGGCCTGCTGGGCGGGCTGCAATATGTACTGGCGGACATGGGCGACCGGCTCAACCAGTTTGGCCACAGCACATCCAGCCAGCTGGACGCAGCCCTGCTGTCCCCTGGCGATGGCCTGACCGGGCTGCGGAATGGCGTGGTTAACTTTGGTCCCAACCTGTTCAACGGGGCGATCAATACCGTCAAGCAGGTAAGCAGCGGTTATGCGCAACTGGCGGGCCTGTTGCCGTTTGTATCGCAGGACATGGTGGATGGCTATACCCGTTCAGAGGCCTGGAATCTTGAGCCGCTACTCAAGAATCAGAATGCAGCACAAGCGGGCGGCGATCTGATCGGTAACCTGCTGCTGGGCGGGGGGCTGTCCAGATATGGCGGCATGAATGTGGGCAAAGCGGCCAGTGGTGCAGGCCGGTGGATGCTGAACGAATTCGGCCCCCAGGCTGGGTTGATGTTTGAGCGTTATCAGTACAAGACGGGATTGGTGCAGTATGCGATGCCGCCGGAATTCAAACTGGGGCGGGTGTCGGGTGGGGTAGAATTGGGGGGCGGGGTTGTTTCACGGAGTACACTTCTGGCACCACAACAGTATGGTCGGATAAAGGCAACTACTTTCGATCAATTTGTAAAGAATACTGAAGGTTGGTTTACTGTTGAAAATGCAATATCCCCAAAAAGTAAAATCAATCCGACGTTTGATGCTCGCTCTGGATGGGAGCAGTATCAAGGAGCATTGAATTCCAGGGATATCCCAGTAATAGGATCATGGAAGACTGGTGATATGAGGTCATTCTTCGATAATACTCCACATGGATATACCTACTTACATGCCGATCCATGGCAGCTTCAAGTGAATGATTCATGGATGCTTGGGCACCTTGAACGTGGTGCCTCCTTCCGTGTGGTATCCGATATTTTTGATGATAACGTACTGCGAACTGCACCGGCTCTTCGCCGCGAAGTGGACTTACTAACTGCCCATGGTTATTCGTTCGTGCCAGAAGAGTTGCCATTCGTCAATTACAGTAACTTACGAGCTAGTGCTAGATTCTGGAAAGAACAGGGAATGGACGTTGCGACGCGTCGCGTTCTAATCGAAAACTCCGTCCCAGGGCCCAATCTGAAAAAAACAAATTCTGGTTGGTTTATCCCTGGTGAGAGATAAGGAGAAATTAAGTGAAAAGCAATGAATCCCTGATTGGTGCTATATCTAGGCTGAAAAAGATGGAGAAAGGTCCAAGCTTTTATGATTTCTCTGCTATCAAGTATATGAGCTTAGGAAAGGATGTTTATTTGGCGGACATTGAGCGCCGAGAGACAAATAGCGACTACGGCCTCGCTTGGCGGGACTTTAAATTGGTACTGGCTAAATTGTCGTCTTTTTCATCGGCAATTCATGACCAAAAATCTCTTGAGCAGATACTGTCTACCTCACTGTTTGCCAGTGGATTACTTGTTGATTATATTGATGATAAATCTCCACTTGTTGGCTTTACTGCCTCGAAGGAACTCTTAAAGCATTTAATATTATGCTCGACGTATATAGGGGGCAACTTTCCGACGATGCATGTTAGATCGGTGCTTTCCATCCTATTTCACTATTCAAAAATGGCAGGGGTGGACTTCAATGAAATAGCAGCTGATGTAATTGAAGAGCGAGACCGTTCTGGACCACCTCATGGAGTGCTATATCAAAAAGTACTACGGGATTTTGATCCTATTGATATTGAGCACCTTCATTAGATGCTTGATGGGAGCTGGAAGCAGACTTCATCGATTGGGTCAGTGTAATTGATTTGCCACTGTTCCATTCCTGCGTCCGACGTACGTTTTCATCTCGTCGGCAATGGGCAGCCGGGCGACATCGCCACCGCCAACCGGCTGGGGCAATACGCAACTGGGCGTGCAGCTGGCCTATGACGCACAAGGACAGCGGGTGGCCGCCTACAGCGAAAAGGACCGGAAGCGGGAAGTGTATGGCTACCGGGCCGATGGCTTCCTGGAGACCACCCACTACGACGGCCAGCTGCAGGCACAACGCGTGCTGGACAAACTGGGCCGCACCCTCAGCTACCTCGACCACCACAACGGCAAAGTGGTGCACACCAGCTATGACCGGGACAACCGCACCCTGCGTGAAGTGCGCTATGACAAGCGCGACGCCAACGAACAGGCCAAGCATCAGACCAGCCTGTACTTCTACGCCGACCCGAACCAGGCGCAGAACCCGCTGCGCGAAGCGAACGACACCCAGCGCGCCGCCTACAAAGGCGAGCTGGCCAAGATCGAAGTCTGGAATGACTGGGGCAGCAAACATGCCGACTGGCAGAACAGCACCCTCTATGACTACGAACTGTGGGACAGCGCCAAGCAGAAGAACATCTGGATCTCGGCCAAGAATCAGTCAGGCCGACTGGGCCGGCTACAGCTGCAATACGACGTCAACGGCTACATCATCCACAACATCGACCAGGAAAGCGGGCGCACGGTACGCTATGTCAACGCCAGCAACGGCCAGATCCTGCAACGCAATGTCACCGAGTCGCTCAAAGACAGTACGGCGCCCAAGCAATACCGCCACTGGTACTACTACGCCAACAACCAGCGCATCGGCGACGTGGCCACCGACCCGGAAGCCAAACTGGTGC
>NZ_JACHHY010000061.1 GCF_014202905.1 Chitinivorax tropicus
GTCTGGCAGAAGGAGCTATTTGGCGATATCAACTCCACACCCTCCAGCAACACGCCGCTGAAGGCGAACCCGCCATCCGTGCCGACGACCCTGCTGACACAGGGCTTTCAGGCTGGGGCGGTGGTGCCACCGCATAGTTTGACATTTGAACCGATGCGAACCCGTGTGGTTGCGAGTGCTACTCAAGGTGGCAAGGTACAGGTTGGCAGTTTGTCTGGTATGAGAACCAATGGGAGCAGCCACACTGAATTGCCGGCTGGCCCAAGGACTCGCCGACCAAAAGGGTGGGATTGCTATTATTTTGTGACTTTGCCGGCATCCGCATTATCTGGTACGTACCAAGTGTTGGATGCGACAGGATCGCTAGTTGGCTCGTGCGATAAGGTGGGGCAAGAGATAAAGTTCAAAGTACGCGGCGGAAATGCAGAGTTCGATTCAGCAATGATGCTTGCTACGACACACACATTGCGCTACCAGGCCAGCGCGGCATCCAGTACTTGGGCCAATTTGGGCACCATCGCAGTTTCTGCGGAGGCAGAATCGGAACCAGATTTTGACAAATATAGAATCTTTACACGTGCAACCATCACCGCCGTACGGCACACCGAGGCGTTTCTCATCTACGGCGCCAACCTGCCCGGTTCCATCGACGCCACATTTTATAGGCGAGACAACTTATCGAATCAACGCACGCTTCAGCTGAGTAAAGCAACGGACATGGAAGCATTCCTGCTGGACGGCGGGAAGCTCGATCCGGGTGGTTATATAGCAGTCCTGCAATGCAAGCGCGATGGCCAATTGATCGAGCTGGACAGAGTGGAGCTGAATATTGCGGATAACCACACAGTGACCATCACTCAGCAAGAGAGTGCAACTGCACCTGGCAATCAACTTGCCCTGGTCAACAGCGTGGAAAGCAATGGCACCCGGGCATATCAATTCAATATACCGGGCGTGGGTGAAGGAAAGATCTACTATCGCAACGCCAATACATCAGACGCATGGCAATCAAAACCGTTTGCTAGTGGGGCTGATATTACTCTGCCAGCGCAGGATCTGGATTTCCTGATCAATGCCAATGGTACTTGGTATTCTGCATCGACCGCCCAGGCACAAAAATCAGGTGGCATGCCTTGGGCAATGGCCATCACGCAAACCACCCCACCCACCATGCCATCCATCACGCTCAATACGGCGGGGGCAGCTTGGTTGCGGTACAAGGTGTTTCAGTCGAAAGATGGTGGTTTGAAAAATTTGTATCAGGGCTCGCGGCAAGTGGCAGCCAACCAATCGACTGTTCCGATTGATTTGAGTGGCGTGGCGGATCTGGATCGGTTCCTGCGTAATGACAACACCAATGGCATCTGGGTTGAATACGAATTGCTGGATGGTCAGCCGATCGGCGACATGTTGGATTTTTCTGACAACCGCTATCGTCGTGCCAATGGCACAGGCTATGTCTCGCTATTGGGTCGTCAGACGACCGGCGGCTTCAATCTGCTGCCGGATGTGACGCACTCGATCAATACCTCGTCGATGGTTCGCGTTCCAGAATGCTACCTGCCCAATTTCACCCGGGGCGCCAACCCGACACTGGCTGTCAAAGTAGGCAGTGACACCATCAACTTGGTGTCCGGTCAGGATTACACCTTCGATCAAGATCGAATCCGCCTCAAGCTGACCCGGTGGTTACCCCCGACCGGCAATCGGGATCTGCAGTTGATCTATATGGATGACACGCAGAAGATCACCGGCACGGTCACGGTCTATGCCAACAAGGACGTCAATGAGGCAGCCAATGCTTTGCTGGTGGGGAATCTGAAGCGTCAAGCGGGTGATGGCCAATTACCCATCAGTGTCAGCGGGGCCAGCGTATTGTCATTGGAATATCAGTTGGCATCGGGCGGCAATACGTGGCTGGCCGCCCAGGTGAATGCCCTAGGCGGTGGTGCCTTTGTGTGGAACGCCGCCACCTTGTCCGCCGAGTACAAAGACAAGCCGTTGACACTGCGCTACACCGCCAAAGATCAGCAGGGTCGCGTCATTGGCACCGGCAGTGGTACGGCGACCATTGAACGCGCGGGCCTGATCACGAGCAGCTTCACGGTCCAGAAACAGCCCGCCGAGGTGGTTTTCAGCCAAAAGGAAAACCAGGCTCAGGTGACCCGATTCGTGTTGCAGATCCAAAAGAAGGGAGAGACGGCTTGGCAGGAGATCGTATTTGACGGTGGCCAGCTCCCCGCCCGCCTGACGAGTAGCCGCTACCCGGCACTGGATGTCAGCAAGGATAGTGCCGAATTCAACTACCAGTTCCAGTCCTATAACGGCAAAGTATTGTTATCCAAAGGCAAGGGTAGCCTGCGGGTGGACAGCACGGGCCAAGTCACCGTGACTAGCCAGCAGGCTGATCGCAAACCGACCATCGTCAGCCTGTATGGCCCCCCTGGGCGCAATGTCGCCAAGCTGCGGGCGACCTATCTCGACCCCGCCACGAACCAGCTTACGAACAAGGTGGTGATTGGCGAATGGGATGCCGTCGCCAAGCGGACCGAATTCGCCTGGGATGTCGATGCGATGATGCCCAAGCAGGGAGAGCTGAAGCTGGAGATCAAACTGGCGCTGCTGACAGAAACGGATGCGCCCTATCGCAATGAAATCGGTGACGCCATCCAGCTGGACGCCCGGCTGACCCTGCTGGGTGAAGACCGGGCACTGGGCAAAGACAAGCCTTATGAAATTGAACAGCGTGTCATGTCAGTGGGCAAGTCCTACGCGGTCCAGATCAGCAAACGGCTGAGCTACAACGCCTTTGGCCAGATTGCCGAAGAGATCGACGACCGGGTCAAGGAACGCGCCCGCGAGATGATCAACCTGCACGTGCCCAATGGTGCCAGTGTACCGGTCAACGAGCAGGCGATCACCACCCGCTTTGAATACAACACACAAGGCCAGTTGCTCAAGAAGACCGACCCAGAGACGGACGTGACGTATGGGAACGGCTTCCGGGAGCGGGCGCAGCCGGTGACACGCTATGGCTATGACCTGTTGGGCCGGTTGGTGAGCAAGCTGGACGGCAACGGCCAGCGCGAGACACAGCAGGTGCTGGCGGGCACGACCGCGCA
>NZ_JACHHY010000062.1 GCF_014202905.1 Chitinivorax tropicus
CACAACAACAGCACCACCTTCCGGCCCTACAACCCCGGCGAAGCCATGGGCCGACTCGACCCAACCCTGCCAACCCCGGCTGCGCCGAAGGAAGGTGGCTGCGGCACGGCAGGTATGATCCTGATGATCGTGGTGGCGGTGGTGGCAACCATTGTGACCGCCGGGGCGGCGGCAACCCTGATCGGCCCGGCACTGCTGGGTAGTAGCACCCTCGCGACCGTAGCAGCCGGCGCCATTGCCGGCGCCGTCGGCTCTGCCGCCAGCCAACTGGTAGGCATGGCCACCGGCAACGTCGACAAATTCAGCTGGACGCAGGTCGGCATTTCTGCCCTGGCAGCCGGGGTGACCGCTGGCGTAGGCTCGATCGGCAGCGCGGGCAGCGCGGGCAGTGCGGGTAGCACTGGTAGCACCACAGGCACGCTCTTGAACCGAGCTGGCAGCATCTTCAACAGTGGCAATGGCCTGGCCAGCACGATGGGCCTCAGTGGCTGGGCCGCAGCTGGCGCCAACGCCATGATCGGCAACGTCATCACCCAACAAGCCATGCGCGCTGCCGGCTGGCAAGATGGCTTCAAGTGGAACCAAGTGGCGGCAGCCGGGGCCGGGGCGGCGGTCGGCAGCGTAGTGGGCGACGCCATTGGCCAGCTGCAATATCCCGGACAAGGCAACAGCCCGACCTGGTCGAGCGTCCAGCAGCAACTGGCCAGCGGCCAGGGCGAGCAGAGTTTCATCCACGGCTTCACCCGCCAGCTGGCACGCAACTTCGCCAGCGGCGCGGTCTCGACGCAGCTCACCACCCATCACTACCGGGACTACCAGCGCGGCCTGCTGGCCAATGCCTTTGGTGATGCCTTTGCCAATGCGGGCGTGAATAATTACATCGCCACCCGCACTGAAGCCGAAGCCGCCAGCCGCGCACAGCAGCTGGCGGGGGGGAATAGCCATGCCACAGTCGCAGCCCCCACAGACACCTTCATCGAAGACTGGTCTACCCTGGCAATGGCAGGTGCGATTGGGCGACAAGACAAAGCACCGCTACCATCCAGCCTGCCGGACCACATCCGGCGATATGGCGAAGGCTGGGAAAGAGCAGGCGGACAATATGTCTCCGTCCGCCAAGGCGACACCCTCAGCCAGCTTGCAGGTGGAAATGCCAGCTTGATTGGCGCAATGGCCATGGCCAATGGCGGCAGTAGCCGATTGCGCGATGGACAGCAGATCTGGATGCCCGATGCAGGAACCTATAACGTTCAAGCAGCCCATGAGACCTATGCACAAGTGATGGCCAGCGACAACGCCGCCATTGCGCGTGTGAAGGCAGCCCGTGCCGCCGCATTGGCCCAAGCGGCCACTGCAAGCCAGACCGGGTCGGCCAAGGATGCACTGACCTATCTCGACGAGCTGCTCAATGGCAAAACAGCGGGCGGGATGTGCTATGAAGTCAAACCGCAGATTGCACTCAAGCCGGGTCAAAACGAACTGCGCCCCTGGAACGGCCAGCGTGGCCTGTCCGCCCAGGCGCGGCTGGAGCATATTGCAGCAGGGGTTGATGCCACCACCAGCTCGGGCATATTTACCCCGGTCATGGCGGGCTATGTGGCCGGCGGGGGCGACCCAGCGCAGGGCTTTGGGCAGGTGATCAGCAGCGCAGGCCAGGCAGTGGATGCCATGGGCAGTCTGGCAGGGGGACATCCGCTGTCGAATCGGCCACAGGGTATCCAGAAAGGGGCTTATCCGACGCAGTTCAGCAAACCAGTTTCCTTCGCGGAGGAAACTGTTGCAAGTGGGGTAAAATACCGGCCTGTGACGCTGTCGCCTAGTGAGGGGATTGGGTGGGATGTTTCAAATATTGAAATCCGGCCAACTGGTGCATTTGCTGGTGGCACAACTGACGGCATTGGTTTCGGTAAGCTGACAGGTAGGGAAGTTGCTGTCAGCCAGAAGGGGCTAGGAATTGTCGAGACGCATTTAGGACATTTTGAATCAATGTATGGGCCAAGTATTGAAAATAATGTGATGCTCGGTAGGTTACGTAACTCCCTTGAAAGCAATACACCGGTCACTGGTGCAGACGCTGTGTTCTATACGCACGAACTCAAAGAGGCCACACTTATGAAGCGGAAATTACAGGAGCTTGGGCTTCCATACACATCAACTAACGTCATTGATAACTATTATCCATTGCATCAGAAAACACTCGATTTTTATAAAGTATCACCGTGGAGTGTTTATCATCCTGATGCGGTTCTTGCTGCTGATGCTCTTGTGCAGAGTAAAACTATGAATCCAAATTATTATAGATTTTGGGGAGTTAAATGATGGTCGGTAAATTTTCAAAGATTGGCTCATTTTTTTTGGACTTTAATAAGGATGAGTCGCTGGTGATTGAAAGTGATATGAATCATTTTTTTACACTTACGACAGGAGCTCTGGACTGTAAAGCAGTGGTGGCCAAGTCATATGCAGCAATTGAGATATTTCTGCCTAGGGCTGGTCACTATTGGAGTGGATTGATTGGCATGAATTTCATACCTGATGATATTAAAGGAATACTTGTCAAGGTAAAATATGGAGAGACAAAAAGACGAGTTAAGTCGCATATAATTGATCAAAATGAACTTGATATCGGCATGGATCGGAGCTTCGTTTCTGCTGTCGAGAAAGGGGTTAAGAGAAAGGCAGATGTTCTCTCAACACTAGGCAATGGAGTATTGCTGGTCGATATTGCTGCCCAGAATGTCGGTTCTAGCGAGTATGTTTTTGAGGTTTTGGCTAGTACTTTGTGTTCGATAGTTTCTGGGACAGTACCTTCTAATGAGGTCTCTAGGTTGTTGGAGAATGAGTTCTTCTCTAGGCAGTGATGCTTAGGTACCTCTGCATGAATCGTTTTTTATTCAATTCACCACCCGCTTTGAATACAACACACAAGGCCAGTTGCTCAAGAAGACCGACCCAGAGACGGACGTGACGTATGGGAACGGCTTCCGGGAGCGG
>NZ_JACHHY010000063.1 GCF_014202905.1 Chitinivorax tropicus
TGGCCGGCGCTGATCGCGGACTGGGTGGTGCTGCTGCGGCTGTCACTGGTGAAGCCCAGTGTCATGCCACCGCTACCTGGGGATTGTTGCTTCTGTGGGGCGCTTGGGCCGTTGCCGGTGTTCTGGCTGGGCTTTTGCCCGCTTTCTTTGTTTTGTCCGGCTTTGTTGCTGTCGTAGCTCACGGCTACGCCGAAGCTGTCTCCCTGGTAGTGGGCTTGGTTCTGCAGGTCTTGCCAGCCCAGGGTGCCGGTGCTGAGCCGGTTGCGGTTGGCGTCGGCTTCGCTGCTGATGACGGCGCCGTTCAGTTGGGTGTGTTGGCCCACTTGCAGGTCGAAGCCGCCGCGCCCCGCTTGCAGGGCGGTCTGTTCTCCAACCCCCAGGTAGCGGGAGTTGATCCGGCTTTGGCTGTAGCTGGCGCTGCCGCTGAAGCCTATGCCCACGACCATGGTGCCGCCACCCGATTGTTGTCGGTTCTGGTAGTCGTCACGGTCTTGCAGGCTTTGCAGGGTCAGGTTGCCGCCAATGTCGGCTTCGATGCGTTGCCCTTTGGCCACTGCGCCTGATAGGGTGGTGTCGCCGCCGCTCTTCAGGCTCAGGGTCTGCCCTGCGTTCAGGTGGCTGTTCTGGTAGCCGATCAGGTCGCCGTTCTCCCGGCCCCGTGCGGCTTCTGCCGACAGGAGGATGCCGGCGCTGTTGCCGCTTTGGCCGATGGTCACGGCTACGCCGATTTCGCCGCCCTGGCTTTGGCTTTTGCTACGCAGGATGTCTTGTCGGGCCTGGCCTTCCAGTTTGAGGTCGCCGCTGGCTTGCAAGGCGATCTGTTGTCCTTTCACTTCGCTGCCGCGCAGGGTCAGGTCGCCTTGGTGGGCGCTCAGCTGGATGTCGCCTTCGCTGTGCAGGCGGCTGCCGCGTAGTTCGGTCTGGTCGCGGGTGCTGTCTTGTCGTTGGCTCTTGCCGCCCACGGTGACTTGTACTCTGATGTCGGCACCTTTCTGTGCCAGCATCTGCATGCCTTGGTAGGCGGTGTTGGCCGCCCGGTAGGCGTACAGGGCTTGCAGGCGTTTGTCGTCGCTCTGGTTGCTGCGCTCGGTGGCGTCCAGGATGGTGGTCAGGGCGTCTACGATGCTGCCGCGCAGCCCCAGTGAGAGTCCGCCTTGGCTGCTCCGTTGGTGTTGTTGGCTCTGGTTCTGTGCTTCGGCGGCTTGCACGTTGATCTGCCGGCCTTCGATGCTGATGCCGGTCTTGCCGATCAGGTCGCTGCCGGTGATGTCCACGGCTTGGCCCGCCTGCAGGGTCAGGCGGTCGGTCAGGCTCGCCAGTGCCGAGGCTTGGCTGGTGTCGCTTTGTGCTTGCTGGTCGTTGTGTTGGGCTTGCCGTCCAATGGTGGTCGAGGTCCGCCCTGATCGGAAGTTGCCTTTGGTGATGTCGCTTTGGTTGGCGGTTTCCTGTTGCCGGTCGTTCACGGCACTCACCGTCAGCCGACCGCCTGCCACGGCGGTCAATGCGCCTTCGGCCACGGCTTCCACGCCTCGCAGGTTCAGGTCTTGCTTGGCCGCCAGTTGGATGCGCTGGCCGGTGAGTCGGGTCAGTTGGTGTTGTTGCTGCTGCCCGGTTTGTTCGGTTTCCTGACGTCGGTGTTGCAGACCGCCAGTGTTGACCTCGCCGGTGTCGTTACGCTTTTGCTGGCGGGACAGGGCGGTGTCGAGGTTCAGGTTGCCTGCCGCTGCCAGGGTGACGCTGCCTTGCTCGCTGCTGATCCGTGCGCCGCGCAGGTTCAGGTCGCCGCCGGTGGCCTGGATGGTCAGCTCGCCACCGGCCAGCAGTTGGCTGCCTCGGGTGTTGTCTTGGGCGCTGTCGCTGATCGATTGGGTGTGCTGGCGCATATAGCCGTTTTTGGACAGGGCTTCCAGGCCAGCGGCATGGCCGCTTTCCATCCGGTCCAGGTCGCGTCTGGCCAAGTCGCCTTTGTGTTTCAGGCTGGCGTCTTTGCGGCTGGGGGCTCCTAGTTTGTGGGTCTCACGGAGTTGGCTGACCATGGCGCTGTTGAGGGCACCTTGGTTGATGCCCAGTCCGGTCGATTTGCTTTCCCGCTGGTCGTGCCGTTGTTGCAGGTCATGGGTTTCGATCAGTTCGATCTGTTTGGCGATCAGCGCCAGGTCTTGCCCGGCTTTCAGTTGTGCGCCGACCAGGGTGGCTTGGTCGCCTGCGGACAGGGCCAGGTTGGCGCCCGCCGTCAGGGTGGTCACCCGTTGGGTCTGTCCGCTCTGTTGTTGGTCGCTGCTGGCTTGTTGTCGGTTGTAGCTGATGCCGTGGTTCTTGATGCTGAAGTCGAGCTGGAACCCGGAACGGCTGCTCTGGTGCTGTTCAATGGCCTGCTCGGTTTCAGTGGCGCTGGTCAGCGCCAGGTGGCGGCCCGCCAGGATCGCCAGGTCTTGTCGGCTCGACAGTGCTGCCGCCTGCAGGGTCAGGTCTCGTCCTGCTTGCAGGCTGAGGTTGCCTGCCGACAGCAGGCTGCCGAGCTGTTCCGTGGTGTGCCGTTCGCTCAGGTCGTCATTGCGGAAGCCACCGAACAGCCGTTTCTTGGCCACTTGGGATTGTTGTCGGCTGTCGTGGCTTTCCATCACGCTGCCCAGGCTCAGGTCGCGGCCCGCCAGCAGGCTCGCTTGCCCTTGCGCTTGCAGTTGGGTGCCTTGCAGGGTCAGGTCGCGGTGCGCTTGCAGGTTGAGGCTGCCGCCGCTTTGTAGCTGGCTGCCCCGTTGCCAGGTGTTGGCCAGGTCGAGCTGCCAGCTGCCATTGGGCAGGCTGCCGCTGCGGTGTTGGCTGTCGCTCAATGACAGGCTGCCGATCTTGAGGTCGTTCAGCGCGCCCAGGCTCAGGCTTTGGCCTGCGTTCAGGTCGCTGCCCAGGATGTCCAGGTCGTGCCCGGCCAAGAGGCTCAGGCTTTGGCTGGCGTCCAGTTG
>NZ_JACHHY010000064.1 GCF_014202905.1 Chitinivorax tropicus
CGCACCAGATCACCGGTGCGGTAGAGGCGACCCCCGTGCGGGTCGAAGGGGTCGGCGATGAAGCGCTCGGCGGACAGCGCGGCACGGTTCAGATATCCCCGGGCATGCAGCTTGCCGCCGATATACAGTTCGCCAGGAATATCCGGCGGTACCAGATTCAGATTCGAATCCAAGACATATAGGGTACGGCCTGGCAATGGGCTGCCGATCGGCATGATGGAAGGAATCGGTGACCGGCCATCCAGATAAGCCTGGCAATCCAAGGTGGTTGATACGACGATGCACTCGGTCGGGCCATAGGTGTTCAGCAGCTTGACATGTTGCAGACCGGCCTTCTGCCAAGCCAGCAGCCCCTCTGGCGGCATGGCCTCTCCCCCCATGTGCATTTCGCGTAGGTGGCCATAATCGGTGTGTCCGGCATTGGCAAAGCTTTGGGCCATGGCAAACCAGTAAGCAGTTGGCAGGTCCGCGATGGTGATCCGTTTATCGAGCAACTCGTGATGGAAACGTTCAGCGCTCCACATCTCCGGCCCGCGCAGTACGACGGCGGCCCCTACCACCAGGGGCGGGAACATCTGCTCGATGAAGCCATCGAAGTTGAGTGTCGAAAATTGCAGCATGCGGTCATTTGCGGACAGGCTGGAGAAGTCGGCACTGATCAGAACATGTTCAGTAAAGGCTTGTTGCGCCACCGCCACCCCCTTGGGCCGACCCGTCGAGCCAGAGGTATAGATGACATACGCCAACTGCTGCGGATGCACCGTGACAGCCGGTGCGGTGGAGGGATGATCCGCCTCGGGCAGCGCATCCAGACACCACACGGGCAGCGTGGCCGGGATCGGCAGCTGCGGCAGCAGCGCAGTCTCGGTCAACACCAACCCCAGCTGGGCATCGGCCAGCATATAGGCCAGCCGCTCAGTCGGATAGTCCGGGTCGAGCGGCACATAGGCAGCCCCGGCCTTCAACACCGCCAACAGCGCCACCACCAGCTCGACACTGCGCGGCAGGGCAATACCGACCCGCGCCTCGCGCCCGATCCCCTGCGCCAGCAAGCGATGCGCCAACTGATTGGCCTGCGCCGCCAAAGCCTGATAACTGAGCGTCGTCTCCCCGCAGACCAGCGCAATCGCAGCGGGCTGGGCCGCCACCTGCGCCTCGAACAAGACATGCAGCGGCGGCACAGTCGGATAGCGGGTGGCCTGGCCCCCCCACACCTGCAACTGCTGCTGCTCCGCCGGTGACAGCAACGTCAACCGCGCCAGCGCCGTCTGCGGCGCCTCGGCCAGCGCCTGGGTCAACTCAGTCAGCGCCAAGGTCATATACGTGCACAAGCGCTCGGTGGCCAGCGACACCACACTCTGAGCCGCCAGACTGAACCCCTCACCCAGATCATCCACCGACAGACTCACGGGATAATTGGTACGCTCCTGCCCACCCAGCCAAGTCACCCCCGGCCAGGGCAGCTGATCGGCAGCCAGCGCCGGGCTGTAACGATAATTGAAGAGATTGGTGAACAACGGCGTCCCGGCAGGCAGCCCGCTGCACCGCTGGGCCAGCGCCAGACTGGCATGCTCATGCCTGAGCAAAGCCGTCAGCGCCGCCTGCGTCGCCTGCAAGGCCGTTGCCACCGACTGTCCGGCCAACGAGAGACGTAGCGGCAAGGTATTGATGAACAAGCCCAAGGCCCGATCCGCCCCTGCGCCGGCCTGCATGCGGCCAAACAACACCGTCCCGAACACCACCTCCTCACGGCCACTGGTACGGGCGAGCACCAAGGCCCAGGCCAGATGGCACAAAGCGGCTGCACTCACCCGATGGCGACGGGCCTGCTGCCGGATGGCCTGGGCCAACTCTGCCGCCAGCGGCTGACGGACCTCACGCACCTGTGCTCCGGTGCCCTGGACATCCAACAGACCGAACGGTGCCGTCGGCTCATCGATCGCGTCCAGCTGCGCACGGAAGAACGCCTCATGCTCCGCCGGACTGACCCCCAGCCGAGCCTGCGCCACGAACTGCCGGAACGGCACCGACGGCGGCAGGCTGGCCTGCTGCCCAGCCTGGATCGACGCGACCTCCGCCATGATCAAACCCAAGGTCGTGTGATCGAGGATCAGATGATGCCCCGGCAACTGCAACAACACCCGCTGGCCGACGGTCTCCACCACCGCCAAGGCCCGCAACATCGGCGCCTGCTGGACATCGATACGATAGTGGGTCGGATCGACCTGATCCGACAACCAGGTGGCCAGATCGACCGTATCCGGCGGCGGCGTCACCCACTCCACCGTCAAGGTCGCCGTCCGCCACACCACCTGCACCGGCTCGGGCAAATGCTGCCACAGCACCGCCGTGCGCAAGCTGTCATGGCGGGCGATCACCACATTCAAGGCCGCGATGAACGCCTGCAAGGTCGCCTGATCCGGGAAGGCCAACAGATTGGTGGCGACATAGGCATCCCCCACCGGCTGCAACCGATGGTGGAACAAAATCCCCTCCTGCAAGGGCGCGAGCGGATAGATATCCTGGATATTGGCCATCCCCCCCGGCACCTGCTCAGCAATGGCCGCCAGCTGTGCTGGTGTCAACGTCACCAAGGGCAGCATCTGCGGCGTGATCTGCGTGCAACCGGGCGCGATGCCATTGGGCGGCACCACCACCATCGGCACCGCCTCCTCGGCCAAGGCCAGTGCAAAATCGGCCAGCACCGGCTGCTGGAATAAAGTCTTCACCGACACCGCCCACCCGGCCTGCCGCATCCGCTCCAACAAGGTCAACGCCAGCAGCGAATGGCCGCCGAGCGCAAAGAAACTATCGTGTCGCCCGACGCGCTCGACCCCCAGCACCTCGGC
>NZ_JACHHY010000065.1 GCF_014202905.1 Chitinivorax tropicus
TGCTTCGGTGCTGCTGGCCTGCCCTTGTTTGTCCAGTTGTCGGCTGTATTGCTCGGCGGCACTGCTGTGTTCTTCGATGAGGTCGAAGCCTGGCCAGTGCCATTTGGTCTGCCAGCGTACTTTCGGGTCCCCTTGTTCGCAGATCCAGCCGGTCTCGGGGCTGAGTTGTCGCCAGGTCTGTTGTCGGTCGTCTTCAGCTTGGCGGTTGGCGGGCCATTTGTCTACCTCGGCACGGCTGTAGACTTGTGAGAAGTCCAGGGTCTTGGGGCTGGGCTGACTTGTCTGGAGTGGGAATTGGCTCCAGGCGCGTCGTTCCCCGGCCCCCAGTTTGAGGGTGGTGCGTTCCAGCCATAGGGGGTCGCCGTTGGCCACCCAGATTTCCCGTCGGTTGTACCCCAGTCGGGTGGCGGTCTGGGAGTCGGTGGTGGTGTCGGTGTCGCTCGGCCCGATGAAGCGTCCGGTGAAGCTGACGGTCTGGCCTTGGTAGCGGTAGGTCTTGTGTTTGGGTTGGTAGTCGGTCAGTTCGCTTTTGTGGACGATCTGCCGCACCAGGCGGCGGGCTTTCGCCCATTGCCCGCGTTTGGGGCTGTCGGTGGTTTCCACTACGCGGTCGTCTGCGCTCAGGGTGAGGTCGGCGGCCTGCGGTTGGTAGCAGGCGACGCCGGCTTCGATCAGTAGCCGGTCGTGTTGCTTGGCGTCCAGTTGTTGGGCCCGGTCGCGGCTGCGGTTGAGGAAGGCGGGCAGGTCGTCGCCAGCGAAGCATTCCAGGTGCAGCAGGGGGCGGGGCTGGGTGTTGGGCAGGGGGTGGATGTGTTGATGGTGCTGGTAGGTGCCCAGGTGGCCGAGTAAGGCGCCTGCCGAGACGTTGATCGGTTGGGGCAGCAGGTGGATGCCATCCACCGCTGCCGGGGCCGGGGCACGAATCGCTTCCAGGTCGGCTTGGTAAACGTAGCCCAGTGCCTGGCCAGGGGCCGGGGCGGTGGGGATGGTGCCACCTTCGCCGCCGGACAGGACGGCCAGCAGTTCGACGTACCCTGCTTTTTTGTTTGGCGCGGGCCCGCCCAGCCGGAGCTGGGCGCCTTGTGGGATGAGGCCGATGATTTTGTGCGCGGCGTCCCGAATCCGCAGGCCGGTCTGGCCAGGGGCCAGTTTGTCTTCTTTGTCTTTGCAGGCGGTGCCCACTTGGTATTGGTCGCTGCTGGCGGGCCAATGTACGGGCCGCGCTTGCCGGGGGTGGGCGTCATACCCTGCTTTGTCTTGCAGGTGCATGTACAGGCTGAAGAAGATCAGGGTGTCTGCTTTGGGTGGGGGGGCCTTGGCGGCGGCGGCGCCAGGGGGTGGGGTGGTCGGGGTCGCTGGCAGGTGGCCGGCGGCGGCGGGTGGGGTCGGGCTGGGGGCGGCCACTGGCTTGGGCGGCGGCGGGAGCACCAGGGTGTGCCTCACCAGCACGAAGCCGGTGGCGTAGCGTGCTACGCCCTGGGCGCTGGGAAAGCGCAGCTCGGGGTATTGTCCGTCGATCCGGTATGCCACCACTTCCCCGTCGGCAATGCAGCGGACGCCCTCTTGTTTGAAGTGCTGGGCGGTGTTGGAGTCGAAGTGGATGCCGCCATGCCACACGCCTTGTCCGCCGATCGGGTAGAACCCGTCTTCACAGGCTGACAGGCCTTTGAAAAAGACCTGGACGTCCGAGAGATCTTTGCCGTCGGCCAGCGGAAACGGATAGGCCCATTTCTCAATCATGCGTATTGCCTTTCATGCTTGCTGTCGGTGTCATGTCTGTGTCAGCCGGAGAAGTTGAGTCGCCGGATCGGTTTGAGGATGCTCTGCCGGAATTGTGGCAGGGAGGCCGTTGCGTCTGTGGCCGGTCGATAGGTCCGGCTGGCGGCATGGATGGTGAGTTCGCCGGGGCACTGGGCGCTGAAGCCGCCGTCCAGGGTCAGGCTGGCACCGCCAGCGGTCTGGATCACGATCCGTTTCGGGGACGCCAGCGTGGTGTCCGCCTGGGCGCTCTCTGCGCTCAATGCGCCTTGCGCCGCCAGGGTCAGGGTGCTCCCTTGGGCTTGGATCAGCAGTTCGCCTTCGCCGCTGATGACGCTCAGGCCCAACCCTTGGTGTAAGGAGCTGTCCACGACGCCGCTGATCAGGCTGAGGCTCTGCCCGGCGTCCCATCGTTGTTGTTCCCCTGCCGCCAGGCTCTGGTGTCCGCCTGATAGCCAGCTCTGGCTTTCTGCGGCAGCGTACAGGCTGTCACGGCTGGTGGTGAGCTGGCCGCCTCGGCTGGCCAGTAGCAGTACCGGGTCGGTGAGGTGGGGGGTGGTCTGTTGTGCCTGGGCGGCGCCGGTGCGTTTGTGCTGGGCGTCGGTCTGGGCTTGTTGTGGGTCGTTGGCGTCCACGATGCCCTGGGCGCTGTGCACGAGGCCCGGCAGGGCACCCCGTTGGGGGTCGAGCCGGGTGTGCGGGTGTTGCTGGCCGCTGTTGCGCAGGCCTTGGTGTTGGCTGCTTTGTCGGCTCAGGGTCTGGGCCAGGGTGTTGGCTTGTTTGAGTAGGGCCAAGGGGCCGCTCAGTTCGCCTGCCGCTTCGTGTTGGCGAGGGTCGTGTTGGATCGGGTAGCTGCTGAGCAGGAGGCCTTGTCCTGCCCGCACGGCGCCGTAGGCGTCGCTGCGCAGTTCGATGCCTTGGCCACGGTAGCTGCCACGGTAGTTGTCTGCAACATGGCGCAGGTGGCCCAGGTTGAGTTGGCTGTGGCTGGGGCTGCT
>NZ_JACHHY010000066.1 GCF_014202905.1 Chitinivorax tropicus
CGGGAAGTCCAGCAATTCCGGCAAAGCAACTGCCAGGGGCTCAGTGCCACTGCCTGCAGCCAGCTGGTGGAAAAAGCCTTGGATGCACAAGCGACACGAGGACTGATCCTGCAAGGGGCAGGCATGATCGCACCAGTGCTTGCCGGGAAGCTGGGAGGACTGAAGGGCAAGCCCTTGGCAAGTGGCCCTGCTCCGGTCAGCGAACCGCAACCCACGGCGGGCCGACCACTGCCGAGCCACACCGTGGCGGAAAGCAGCCCCTATACTAGAAACGCAGGTAGCGAGCCGGTCGTGGTGCAGGGTGGGGTAAAGTCAGGAGAGGGTGTTTCGAACGGAACACTTGGAGAAATTGTTGGAGGTGGAAATACCTTCAATGACGCGGGGCGTTTGTCTAGAAATGGGAACCGGGCAGTTTTTGCACAAGAAACTATTAATACCTGCGGTCCAACCTCATGCGGGATGGTGTTGGACACGTTGGGTAGACCTGTCAATCTGGGAACACTTGTTCAGCAAATCCAAGTTGGGAGGAATGGTGTGGGTATTGATTCACTTGCAAAACTCTTGCAGAGTGAGGGAGTAAATGCGAGTTATCAATCGCGGCTATCCATTGAAGCATTGCGAAAGGCAACCGCTGATGGCAACCCGGCAATTGTAGCAGTGAAGCTGGAGGGTGGTGGCCATGCGGTAGTAGTGGACGGAATAACGACTAGGCAGGGTGTTGAGGTGGTGTCGATTCGTGATCCATGGAAGGGGGCTCAGTATCATGAGCAGCTCGATGTTTTTAAGCAGCGCTATTATCGTCAGGGTGTAATAATTAAGGGGTCGAAATAATGGAAATCCAGACGGTTCAGCTTGAAGAGTTAATGAAGAATCCAGATCAGTACATTGATAGTGTGGTTGTAACTGAAGGTATTTTAATTGTTCAGGAAGACAAGGCGACTCTATGTATTGAAAGTGATGAAGAGAGTGTGTGTTTGAAAATTTCAGACGATGATTTTTTGGATAGGCTATTAGATAATGTTCCGTGTTATGTTGGTGGTAAATACCTTTATTGTGACTCGGCAAGTATTATAGGTAGTGTTTTTCTTGAAAAGAATAACTTTTACATTAGTTGTGTGGTGAGGATTAGTATTTTTAGGGGGGGGGAGGTTTTCAATTTTTAATTCTTGAATAGATCACAAAGAGCCTCTTAATTTTTCCAAATATTATTGTTGCCAAGGCAGCAGCGCAACTGCTGAGCGCTAGGTTGTAAGCTGAACGCCAATTAGAAATGCAGGTAAGCCGGAGCGACGTCGCGCTGGCGCGTGAAGTCCAGCAATTCCGGCAAAGCAACTGCCAGGGGCTCAGTGCCACTGCCTGCAGCCAGCTGGTGGAAAAAGCCTTGGATGCACAAGCGACGCGAGGGCTGATCCTGCAAGGGGCAGGCATGATCGCACCAGTGCTTGCCGGGAAGCTGGGTGGACTGAAGGGCAAGCCCTTGGCAAGTGGCCCTGCTCCGGTCAGCGAACCGCAACCCACGGCGGGCCGACCACTGCCGAGCCACACCGTGGCGGAAAGCAGCCTCTATACTAGAAACGCAGGTAGCGAGCCGGTTGTGGTGAAGAGTCCGGCCCCGTATGAAACGGTGCCGGTGACGGTGAAGCAACCGGTGGCGGGCCTGGGCCTGACAGCGGCGGAGCGGGATGCGATACTGGCGGCTGGCAAGGGGCCTAGGGTTGATGTTCTAAACACAGAGAGGGTTCTGGGTGGCAAAGGCCCCATCAGTGGGAGGGCTTTTGAGCCAGAAAATGCTGGTGGGGTGATTCGCGATCTGAATACAGACCGAGTTCGAGTAACTGAACGTGGTATTGAGGTGGTGAGAAAGCATGTTTCGAGGTTTGGTCAGGACGACGTGAATGATTTCATGATCAATCGTCTCGAAAGAATATCGCGAGGTGACATTCCAGCGGACCAAGTCGATCTCAATTTCTACACACACGAATTGCGAGAATACGTTCGTTACAGAAGGCTCGGATGGGAGACTGGGGTGCCAAAATCTCAAGATGAGGCTTACCGTTTGTGGAATAACGCCCACACTGCAACGCTTGAGGAGTATCGACTAAATGAGAAAATGACTCCTCATCCTCTTTATCACCCGGATGCGCCATGATGGAATTGATTTATAAGAGAATTGCACTGGAAACAGCTGAGAAAAAACCAAATGGGATAACTTGGTATAACTTGGAGGTGGCTTTTTCTCGGCGAGGGTATGGAGGAGAGGTCAATGCCTTAGGTTTGGCAGAAGAACTTGTTGCTGAAGGACTGCTTATAGTTGCTCCCGACAAGACTTCTACCTTGCTCCTATATCAACTCACCGATGCAGGGAAGGACTATTTAAAACAGCAATGCGGCAGGGTGATTGAAGGGAATGGTCTACTGTGATCCTGTTAGAGGTTCACATGCATACTTTCCTGACTGTGACGGGTGTGCTAGCAGGTGGGGCTTTGGCGCCTGCCGCCTATGCCAAAACACTTATCCAGAAATCGGTTAAATTAGCCTCGGACTATAAAGCCGACTGCTACTGAAAACGGGGGGACGTCGCAGAACCAAAGCCGCTTCCAAAGCATCAGCGGCGGCGCCAGCATGAGCATGGGCAGTGGCGGCGGCAGCTTCAAAGCCACCATCGCCCCACCGGT
>NZ_JACHHY010000067.1 GCF_014202905.1 Chitinivorax tropicus
CCTGCCCCCCCAGGCTGTGGGCGCTGGCCCAGTCTTCCGGTACCAGGCGGCTGTGCGCGAATAGGGCCAGTTGGTGGCCACAGGCGTCTGTCAACAGGCTGTCTGTGTTGTCGTCACTCAGCTCTTCGATCCGGAAGGCTACGCCTGCTTCGCAAACCACTTAGGGCAGATCATAGATGGGATCATTTGGTAGTTTTTTCTGTTCACCTGGCTGCCCCCACTCGTCATTTCCAGTAGAGCCTAATATCATTTGATTATTCTTATCCTTAACCAGCCCAACCCACATTGAAACTTTGTAAACCTCTTTATTACCAGTTTGGCGATATGAAAAATTCACATCATACCCATCTAATTTCCTCTTGAAAGTCGGCCCCCTCATGACAACCCCTTCATCAGAGTAAAATACATATAACCTGCCATCCGATTTATTCAAGGCTAACATGGACATACCCTGCTCTGCTCCTGATTTACCAACTACATTTGAACGGCAACTAACATTAATAAACGTCACATCATTAAACTGCTTAAGAACACTCACAGAGGCATTCTCGGAACAATCTTTAGATAGGAAAGAATCATACCTCCCGATTACCTTCTTGCCTAAAAAACGCCTAATCTCATATTTTTGCACATTTTTCTCACTTCCAAATGGCTCAAACAGTCCAATACGCTCACCAGTTTTTCTATTAATCAGCACTGCTTCATTTCTATCCGCATACAACCATCTTTCATCATCTGACATATCATCGCGGCGCTCTGGCTCACGATTTAACATGCTCATGTTCTCTTTGATCTCACGCATGATGCGCTGATCATTCGCTTTATCCGCCCATGAAAGGCCCGGAAAAAAAGCTGAAGCCAGAAGAACAAATACAGAGACTACACGTACCTGATTCGCAAGCATCGATCATTCCTTATCAATTCTATTATTTGCAGTTCTTAATCAATGGCAGTGGATCAACCCGCTTCTTTCCGCCCTTTTTATCCTGCACATACACTTCAAAATGAAGATGCCCAGCATCCTTTTTTTCACCAGTAAAACCGACCCCAACCATTCCTTTTGCATTACCGGTGTCCCCCGTCTTGCCAATCAATTGTCCAGCCTCAACTGCCAGCACCTTGCCTTTGGCCGGCTCGACCAAGAACTCACTCAGGTGTCCATAAAAGAAGTGGACGTAGTCTTTCTCATCCACACCTTGATCCATCAAGTATTTTCTATCGCGCTCTGGCAGGTCGTTCATCGAGGCTTTGATGGTCAGACAATTTCCATATCCTTTGTCATTCTTCTTGGCATGCCGGATCTCGACCACGCCATTTACCACCGCAAAGGCTTCCGTTCCCTTGGCTGCCTGTAAATCGATCCCATGATGCCAGCGTGGTACCACCTTACCTTTTTTGATTTCTGTACGATTCGGCCCAAAGCTCGACTTCAAGCGAGCATGCTTCGGGTTGGTAATACTGTCATGATACCCGCCAATGCGTATTGCGCACGCCGCCAACGGGTTATGCCAACGCTCATCCCCTCCTACGCACACCATGGCCGCAATCTCGCCAGTCTCTTTTCCGGTGATGGATGGCGCTGGCGGCTTGCCAGCTGTGACAGGTGCTGATTTGACTGGAGCCGTGCTCGATGCGGGAGGGGCTGGCTTGGCTGATTGTGGCGATGGTGTCTTCCCTGCCTTGCCATGACTAGGTTTTTTGACCGGTGCCTTGGGGGGTTTACGCCTGATCTTAAAACCGAGCAAAGGCTCCAACACATCAAAAGCTGATTTCTCTTCAAATCCTTCATGATTGCACATGAAATTCTTGACCAGAATGTGAGCATCCATATGGTTGATCAGCCAGTAATAGTAGGCTTCGGCATAGTCACCCTCAAAATCTTTGGCATATTCTTCAGCAGCCTCAATCCGCTGCATATCGGTATACTGCTTGCCGGGTTTTAACTGACCTCCTAGTTTTCTTAACGCCTTATCCTTCTGTAAAGACTTCAGTTTGCCAGTCATGAATAGCACCCCACCCTTACTCCCTTCATGGTGCAGCGCATAGGCAACCTTGATTTGCTGATCCGGCGGCAACTTGAATGCATCAATGCCGGTGCTGTCCTTCAACTTTGTCAAATTCTTGTGGGCATACCACGCAGCTGCATCGATAGCCAGAGCAGGATCAAGCCGCAATTCCAAGATTTGCTCATACTTACCGCTGGAAATCGGCTTGCGTTTCTGCCCATTCGGTATGTAAAGGGTCATCCCATCATTGCATAACTCATTGGCCCCAATCAGCTTCAACGCCATCAGATTCCCCTGCGACCCTGCAGTGGCAACATACTCAACCCATGCGGGTGGCTTGAACTGTGTCAACCCCCAAGCATCATCACATTTCGAGTCTGCACGCCATTCTCCGGTTTTCTTGACTTTTGCTGCCTCGGCATTGATGATCGCTGCCAGGGCATGCGGAGTGAATCCATAGCGCTTCGCAGCCTCAATCAGGTAGGCGCGATATTTCTCATTCGCCTTCTGCAGATACAGGTTTTCCGAGGTGAAGATGGGGGCGGTCAGCTTGGTGGGCAGTCCGCCTTTCA
>NZ_JACHHY010000068.1 GCF_014202905.1 Chitinivorax tropicus
GGATCAGGGCTTGGTTGTAGGCTTTCCAGTTGATCGTGCGGTAACGTTTCGGAGCGGGCTTGGTCATGCCACTATCTTACCAAGCCACGCTGAGGGAGGGTTTGCGCAACAGCGCCTAGTTTAAGTAATCAGTGGGGCCAGAGTCATTGATTCAGGATCTCCCGACAAAAGCTGATCAGCAGGTCTATTCGGGGAATGGTGTCGCCGCCGTGGACTGGCGTCGTCCTTTACACCCCCCCTGCTAATCCGCCAGCCCTGTTGATCAGGCTGGCCGTTTTTTATGAGTTTCGTTTTTTATGGGTTGTATAGATAGCCGCTAAAAAAGCCCCCTCGCCCCCAGCGGCTTGGCGGGGGTAAAGCGATGGCAGGGCAGGCTGAATCAGCCCGCCCACTGCGCCAACCCGCAACCCTCCCGGACACCAACACCGACGACCACTACGACCCGGTCGAGGAATCCAAGGGCTGGTCAAGAAACTATGGCCGGCACATTGGCGAGCCGGCAGGAGCCGCGCCAGAACGGATTGTGGCGGATAGGGCAGCCACCTTGCCTGAAGCCTATCAGTACACCTATCGACTCAGTGAGCTATCGACCAAGGATCGCGTATCCCTTGAACAAGGATTTGGTGGTGCATTCAACCGGGTCGAGGGTGACAATGTTGTCTTTGGCATTGCGCCGGAAGATCAAGCGGCAATTGCGCAAGCCAGGGGAGACGCAGCCAAGCAGGCCACGTTGTACAATCAAAGCCGCATTGCCTTGGCAAACGAAATGGGTGTCTCGCTCGCACCAACCGTTGCGAATGCATGGCAGCTGGGGCTTTATGGCGAAAGCACCGGGCAACTCTAACAGCAGCTATTTGACCAGCATCTTGGCAAGCAAGCTGGATCATGGGGTGTTGATGCCCTTAAGGTGCCTTATAATTTTGCGTTGAATGCGGTTGAAGGGGCCGTAAACTTCCTATTCAATGGTGCCAGTGTGCCTGGGTTGCCGGACTATATGGGTTTCCTGGAGCCGCTTAAGGCAAACTACTACAACCCGACAGGCGGATTGTTGGAAGTGGGGATGGGTGTATTGTCTTTACGTGGCGTTGGTGGGAGATCGACAGCGCTGCTGGAAACGGCGGAAGCCGGTAATGCGCGGTATCGGGTAGTGGATAGGTCGATGCTGACGCCGGGGCAGCGGTTGGGGCGTGTGAACGGGGTGTCGAACAACGCAATGCGTTTGTCGTCTACAGGTGGGCGCAACATAACTCCACTCAGAGAGGTTCAAATTGATGAGGCTACCACTTTTGCTAGGAAGCTCGGATTTGACGGGCCTGTTGACTATCGCCCGTTGGATCGTGGGTACAACACCAGCTATAGCAACTGGGACTGGCTAATTATCTCGGATGATTTGCTGCCTAATACGATGGGAAACATGGCTAACTCTCGTATGTCGTGGAAAGCAGCACTGGGTCATGAACTGGTTGGCCATGGTCAATCTAATTGGGCCGGTAGATCCTTTGAGGCCGGTAGCTTGTTGGACGAAGTCCAAGCCAGTGCACGCGCATCTAGACACACTCCTGAGCTCTTTAGCTTAGAGCGCTATCAATTGCGTCGCGATGCAATTGAGCGGATAAAAATGCACAATCAACAAAACGGCACCAACCTTGGCTGGCGTGACCTAAGAGATCAGCTTTGGCTTGATCCATATAGTAATTGAGGACTAAGACCATGAACGAAAGGAATGGAAAAACACCTGAGGACAGAAAGCGTCTACTTGATGCGATGGAGAAAAATCGCGACGGGCAAGAGCCTGTTCTGTGCGATATTTGCCACGATACAATTCGCCTCGAATTAGATGCAAGCGGACATGTCATTAGGACTGGATGTTCGTGCGGCAAATTCAATGCAAACTTCAGACCCATCTAACTGCTGCATGTAGCGGTGAAGCTTTATGGCGAAAGTACCGGGCAACTCCAACAGCAGCTATTTGACCAGCATCTTGGCAAGCAAGCTGGATCATGGGGTGTTGATGCCCTTAAGGTGCCTTATAATTTTGCGTTGAATGCGGTTGAAGGGGCCGTAAACTTCCTATTCAATGGTGCCAGTGTGCCAGTGTGCCAGTGTGCCAGTGTGCCTGGGTTGCCGGACTATATGGGTTTCCTGGAACCGCTTAAGGCAAACTACTACAACCCGACAGCCGGATTGTTGGAAGTGGGGATGGGTGTATTGTCTTTACGTGGCGTTGGTGGGAGATCGACAGCGCTGCTGGAAACGGCGGAAGCCGGTAATGCGCGGTATCGGGCAGTGGAGATGTCGATGCTGTCACCGGGGCAGCGGATTGGGCGTGGGGGTGGGGTGACCTTTCCCCACCACGGTATACCAAGAATTAGTTAGCATGGAGGGCGATAGGAGCTCACATGCGCAAGGCGAGATTCAACGAAGTCCAGATC
>NZ_JACHHY010000069.1 GCF_014202905.1 Chitinivorax tropicus
GCAAATTGCACGTTGGCGCTCATGCCGCCCCCGCTGCCGTAGATGGCGACTGCGCCGCTGATGCCACCACTGAGCTGTTGGTTGCGGTAGTCGTCGCGGTCTTGCAGGCTTTGCAGGGTCAGGTTGCCGCCAATGTCGGCTTCGATGCGTTGCCCTTTGGCCACTGCGCCCGATAAGGTAGTGTCGCCGCCGCTCTTCAGGCTCAGGGTCTGCCCTGCGCTCAGGTGGCTGTTCTGGTAGCCGATCAGGTCGCCGTTCTACCGGCCCCGTGCGGCTTTTGCTACGCAGGATGTCTTGTCGGGCCTGGCCTTCCAGTTTGAGGTCGCCGCTGGCTTGCAAGGCGATCTGTTGTCCTTTCACTTCACGGCGCTGCTAGATGATCCGCATGAGTTCGGGAGATGCCCTCTCAACACCAGCCAAGTCAGCAGCCGCAGAGCTAAACAGAACATTCGGATTCGATAATTCAAGCGTACCTACTCTGTTTGGAACAACGGAATTACGCCTTACGGCCTTGATTTAGTTCGATTAGCGAATGGGCTTGCAATCATCAAATCCGTGCGCCACTAGAAGGTTTGCCAGTTGTGCGGAGCAGTTAATGTGCCCTGTCGAATCCACCACTGTCCGATCAAATACTGGCTGTAGTAAAGCCGTTGTAGCGGCTTGGGCCTGGCTCGCGAGAAGAGATGATCTGTACGATACCTCAAGAACACACTCTCGCTCTTCTTGGTCTTCGGTTGGCCCAAACAACGTGACTTGAACTTCATCAACATTCCCGACGTAAGCCGGTACCTCATCGAATCGACCGGCGTCATCTTTAGTTAGACGTATCCCAAAAACTCGCGCCAAGTCAGCCGACAAATCGGGAAGCGAGCGGCGTTCGTCGAATTCAACCGTGGCTAGAAAGTGAGTCATCATGGGTGTCCTGGAATGAAATAGATTTGTGCGTCACCAGCGTTCAACTTCTTCTGAATTTCCGTAGATGTAAATACTCGGAAGGTAGAGTACGGCGCAAAACACTTCATACAAATCCACTCGCCGAGGGCAGGTCTTCTTGCGTGCACTGTCCAGCAGCGGGTAGATGGCGTCAAATTGTTCGTGACTGATGTCACTTGGGTAGTTTTTCCTCACCTCCGGAGTTTCTCACATCTGGCGGGGCTCCGAGACCATAAACAGGTTCTTAGACCAGAGGGGTGCCAGATGGTAGAACTGGGCGGTTGCAAACAACCCGGGAACAAGGTAGAACAGCGTGGACAGTAAAAAGCTGGCGTGGATCGATCTGGCACCAGCCTCGTTCATGCTTCAGCATGAATTCATTTAGAGTTAGGCAGGAATTTAACTCCAATCCGATCCGCACTTATGGCAATCATTTCCCCGTCAAGGTAGGCATACTCAGATTCGAGAGCGCTGTTCTCAAAGACCACCCCCTTTGAGTACAAGAACCCGCCAGAAACCCTACCAGTGATCTTATATGCAAGTCCGTTTGCCAGCTTTTCAATATTTTCTGGCGCATCCGATCCCAGTTCCTCGACTTCATAGTCGTCAAAAACGACAAGGCTTAGCTTTACACTATAACTCTCCCCCACCTTGATTCCAGAGGGGTGGTTGCCTGCAAAACAAGTTATAAGCGTGTTGCCACAGCTTATAACGATCTCTTCTTCGACAATTTCGCCAAGAGCCTCTAAATAAACTAAGTTTTTTGTTACCTCAGCCATCCCCCCCCCTTAATTCTTGGGTTCTTCATAAGGCCACCGAAAGCCGACCTTTGGATTTGGACCAAGAGTATCTGTACGGAACGCCTTCAATTTGGCCTGTGCCGAGTCGCCAAGTAGGTCAAACAGCTCCGTTCGTGGCTTCGTGTGAATAGTGGTTATAAACCCATCCGCATTCGTCCCAACGAACCCAAACAAAGATTCACCTGTCTTTTTGGAGTTGCGGATGAACGAAACATATCCAGTCCTAACTTGATTGGCAGGCTCATAGAAATATTGGACCTGATGCCCGTTCTCCATAATATCTCTGCCAACTTGCAAATAATCTTCTGCGGTCGATACGCCAATAGACTTGAACTCGCCTCCGTGCTTATTAAAATGGCCAATTAGATTCGCCTCATTGGCAAAGCTTGAGCCTGCATTGTTTGGAACTACCTCACTCCCCCCAACCCTCGGCCCCTTCCCCGCCGCCAGTATCGCATCCCGCTCAGCCGCTGTCAGGCTCTGGTTTACAACCTGCACAAGGATGTCTTTTCCATTAATC
>NZ_JACHHY010000070.1 GCF_014202905.1 Chitinivorax tropicus
CCCAGGCTCAGGCTTTGGCCTGCGTTCAGGTCGCTGCCCAGGATGTCCAGGTCGTGCCCGGCCAAGAGGCTCAGGCTTTGGCTGGCGTCCAGTTGTCCGATCCGGCCCAGTACGTCCTGGAACCCCGCATCGGTATGGAGGCGTTGCCGTTGGCTGTCCAGCCGGATGTCGCCTCCGGCTTGCAGGCGGAGCTGGTCTCCTTGGATCAGTCCGCTCTGGTTGAGCAGGTCCCCTCCTGAATACAGGTCGAGTTGTTTGCCGCGCAGGTCACCCCCCAGGTTGGCGAGGCTGTCGCGGGCGGTCAGGCTCAGTCGGTCGCGTGCTTCCATGGCGCCGGCGTTGACGATGCGCCCTGCGCTGAGGTCGATGTTGTCCGCCAGCATCAGGGCGCCGTCCTGGTTCAGGCGCATCCGTTCGCCGTGCGCCAGGTACAGTTGTGGCACCAGGACGGTGTCGGTGCGGCCATCGGCCAGGGTGAGTTGGCGCGCTTCCAGCCAGATCATGTCTTCGGTCAGCGCGGCCATCTGCGCGGCGCTGAGGCGGACGCCTGCTTGCAGGTCGAATTGCCGGGCCACGCGCACGCCTTGTTCCATCAGGGCGCGGAATTGGCTTTCCCGGTCGGTCTGACCCGCCAGCAGTTGCCGTCCGGTGCGTTGCAGCAGTTGTTGGGTCAGGAGCCGTTGTTCGAAGAAGCCGTCACCCAGTCGTTTGTGGGTCCAGTCCGGTGTCAGGCCAAGTCGTTCCAGCATGTAGTCGCTGCTCAGGAAGCGACGGCCATCGGTGAATTGTGGGTTGGTCTCGATCAGGTAGCGGTGGCCAGGGGCGCTCGGTACCGGGGCCGCTGGCTGGCTCGATGGGATCGCCACTCGGGGTGGGGTGTCCGGTTGGGCCGGGGTGGGGCTGGCCAGCTGGATGGGTTCTGCGCCTGCTACGGGTTGGGCAGTGGCAGGGCCGGTGGTCAGCGCAGGGCCGGTTTCCACCGGGCGGTTTGAGCCAGGCAGCGGGCCGGACTGGTTGGTGGTCACGCCAGTGGTCAGCGCAGGGCCAGTTGCCACGGAGCGGCTTGAGCCAGGCAGCGGGCCGGACTGGTTGGCGGTCACGCCAGTGGTCAGCGCGGGGCCCGTCGCTACGGAGTGGTTTGACCCGGACAGCGGGCCGCTGCTGGTCTGGCCTGGGCTGATGCTGAGGGTGCCCGCGCTGGTGCTCAGCGGGGTGGTGCCACTCAGCTGGTCACCGATGTGGGCGATGAACAGGCCGCTAGTGGGCAGGCTGGCAACGTCGATGCGCAGCTCGGCGCCATCCAGCACGATGCCGTGCCCCAGGTTGACCGGTACGAATGGGGCCGGTTGGCCCAGGGTCGGGATGCCGCTGTGCACGTTGGCCGGGCCACCTGGAGTGGCGGCGTCGCGACGGCTGACGATGCTGGGGCTGCGACCTGTTTCGGCGCCGTTGATCAGGCTGCCCGCCAGGTTACCGCGAATGGTGTGGCCTGCGCTGACCAGGGCACCGACGGCGCCGATGGTGCGTTCGTCGTGGTGTTGCTTGCTGTACAGCAGGCCGTTCGGGTCTTTCCATTGCTCATAGCGCAGGTCGACGACTTGTTTCAGTTCGCGCCCTTCGTTATGGAAGGAGCCGCCGGTCAGCTCGATGTCATTGCCTGCCGAGATGGTGGCGTATTGGTTGTGCAGGGCGTTGCCATCCAGTTTGATGTCGCGTCCCGCCAGGATCTGTCCTGGCCGTGCGGCAGAGCCTGCCTTGAGCTGCTCGCGGTAGCCGCTGGCACTCAGGAAGCGCCATAGTTCTTCTGTCTCATGGCCGTCGTCATTCCACGGCGCGGCCCAGGTCGAGCCGGTGTTCGGGCCTGCCACCTCGGAGGGGGCATCCGACAGGGTCTTGGTGATCGGGAATTGGTCGATGAAGGCTTGCCAGTCGGCGTCACTCACGCCACGCAGGCCATGCTTGCGCATCCAGCCGGTGCTGTTGTCGGGTGCGCACAGTGTGTTGCCTTCGAAACCCGCGCCACAGACGGTCTTCCCAGCTTTGCCATCGGCACCGGCAGTGCTGGCGCTGATTGCCACTTGTTCGATCTCGGGGGCGCTGCCCAGGTTGTCGAGGCGGTCGGCCTGGATGCTGA
>NZ_JACHHY010000071.1 GCF_014202905.1 Chitinivorax tropicus
ACCACCGGCTTGGCATACCGGATCTGCTGGAGAATATTGCCGAAACTGTCGTAACGGTTTTCGGTAACCGTGTTGTCTGATGCAATCTGGAAACGGAGACGGTTGGCGGTGTCGTAGAGGTTTCGCAGACGACGATTGGTGGTCGATGGGCGCAATAATCGTTGCATCTGCTGGAGAGACGTCTCACTGGAAACGGTCTTTACACTGACCTCACCCACTCTGCCCGAACCATGGATCAGCAAAGCATCCACCGATAGGATTTCAGTATCCGGTTGTAAGGCTGAGAGATCTGCTTGCAGATCTCGTGTCACCGTATGCCATTGGCCATCGTTGATATTGCCCATTGGATACTGCACATATTCTGCATTTCCACTGCCGGTCGGGGCTGCATTTCCCGATCCATAAGCTATGAACCGACGGCCTTTGTTTGTCTGTACGCTGACAAAGAAATTGAACGGCTCTCTGTACTTCATGTCCCAACTGATGACTCTGCCCGGGCTGTTCCATGCATTATGGCCACGATCTTTGGTCAGTTGATACCCGGTGAGACCTGTTCCAGTACTTTGTAGCTGAGTGACAATTTGTTTACGCTCTGCATCATAAACCCGATTAATGGTGCCGCTATTGATATATACAAACCAGGCATCGATATCACTATCAGACAAATTGTATTGCGTCACAAAACCTTGTGTGTACTGCACGGTTTCGGTTCGATTGCCCAGCATATCGTATTGGTATTCGGTAATCTGGCCTGTAGCATCAACCTGATAACGCTGACGGCCTGCTACATCGTAAATATACCGAGTTTGTTGATCGGCGAGCGATGGGCGCAATAATCGTTGCATCTGCTGGAGAGACGTCTCACTGGAAACGGTCTTTACACTGACCTCACCCACTCTGCCCGAACCATGGATCAGCAAAGCATCCACCGATAGGATTTCAGTATCCGGTTGTAAGGCTGAGAGATCTGCTTGCAGATCTCGTGTCACCGTATGCCATTGGCCATCGTTGATATTGCCCATTGGATACTGCACATATTCTGCATTTCCACTGCCGGTCGGGGCTGCATTTCCCGATCCATAAGCTATGAACCGACGGCCTTTGTTTGTCTGTACGCTGACAAAGAAATTGAACGGCTCTCTGTACTTCATGTCCCAACTGATGACTCTGCCCGGGCTGTTCCATGCATTATGGCCACGATCTTTGGTCAGTTGATACCCGGTGAGACCTGTTCCAGTACTTTGTAGCTGAGTGACAATTTGTTTACGCTCTGCATCATAAACCCGATTAATGGTGCCGCTATTGATATATACAAACCAGGCATCAATATCGCTATCAGGAGTGTTGTAACGCTGCTCACTTACATGGGGAGTATATTCACTCAGCTGGAAGTTACTAACGGTGGCCACTCCTACTGCTACATTCGGTCCAGCGGTACCATGACCTAGCCAATCTGCAGCCTGGGTCCACTGGCCAGCGAACACCGTACTGATCCCGTCTGTCCGGGCCTTGTCTTTTTCATAGCAATAGATCACCGAGCCGGTGGCCGTGATTTCCTGCTCAACCACATAGGTCACACCCTCAGTAAAACTAGCCTTGAGTACCTTGGTCGAGCTTTGATCGCCCAGCTTGGTATCGCTCTGGAGCTGGCCATTGGCAAACAGTAGGCCATGCCAACCAGCTAGCCCGTCTTTGGTGCCATATACCCGCCACATCAGCTGGGCTTGCGGGCTATCGAGCTTGACCTCGGCCCGGTACCGCACCGACTTAGTCGGCGTTACAGCCAAGTTGAGCCCGGCCAGGCGCGCGCCCGGCCAGTTTGGCTGGGCGGATGGCCCACTGGTCAACTGGATCTGGCTATTGATCCACTTCACCCGATCAGCTTGCTGCGGCTCCCCCGGCAACAGCGTGAATCGGCTGGCGTCACTGGGCAGGAAACGTTCCCTCGCCTGAGGCTCCTCCATCAGTCGACTGCTCAGTGGGGTAGCATGGCGGGTACTGGCGATCCGGTTGCCGATGGCGTCGTAGCGGTATTCCGTGACATAACCCAATGCGTCGACGCTGGCGGTCTGCCGGCCAGCGGCATCGAATA
>NZ_JACHHY010000072.1 GCF_014202905.1 Chitinivorax tropicus
ATCGGGACATGGTGGAGAACCTGCCCGTCGTAGAAAACATGTATACCCCTCGTAAAGGTGTGTTTGAAAGTGCCTACAGTCAAGCCATCGAGGGCGTGCATAACAGTGATGGCATCGGAAATGCGCTGATCAACTTTGGACTGGCGACGGCGGTTGCACCGATGACGCTGCTGGACATGACGATCAGTGGAGCCTACAACGCCATCAATGAAGCCAGCATAAGTGGCCAGCGCTGGGCACGCTATGGTTTCAGCAATGACACAGCGGATGCGTGGGTGGGTTCACTATCGTTTGCCAACGGGGCGCTGGGGCTATCGCCAGCCACCGGGCTGAAGGGAGTGGTGGGGCCAAGCGTTGAGTTGGTTAAGGACACGGTCAGCGCGGTAAGGGCCCCGATCAGCCACACTGCGGCGTATCTGCGAGGCAAGGGGCTGCCTGACTGGAATATCCTGCCTCTCGAGTACACCCCTGGGACCTTGTATTCGAATCCGCTGCCGGTTAGGTTGGAGCGGGTGGTGCCGGGCGGGGTAGAATTGGGGGGCGGGTTTCCGAACACAATTAATCGATCAGATCTTGGCATACTTCTAGGGAGTGGAGGTAATAAGGATGTTTTTGCCTATGGTGAAAGCCAAGCTATCGGTTTGCTTAGAGCAGGGAAAAATCCACAATTGCTTACAGACGAACTTAGGTTGTTAAATCAGTTGGAAGAACTTGGGCTCCCAACAGTAAATGCACGGGGGCCTATTAACGTTTCAGGACAGTCAGGATTAGTGTTTGATCGTTTTGCGCAGGGCTCTAAGGATATTGTGAAACTTGAAAATGGCAAGGTGCGTATTGTTGGAGAGTCTTCGCTTCTGAATGCTCAGAGCGTTACGGACCTGCTGGATATTCGTAATACCATGGTAAATGATAAAATTCAGATCAATGACCTTCAGTTTTTGATAAGCGAACGTGGCAGAGTTGTTATAGCCGACCCGCTTGCTGTGAATGTGAATACTTCACCATCAAAGAACAATCTGCGAATGATTGATCTTTTAATTCAATCGGCAAGAAGAAATGGACCTTTCTAATGAAGGACTTATTAAATAACCCTGCTCCTCCCTCTACATCATCTGATTTCTTGAATGCTCTAATCGGTGTTCGAATAATCGATTTGGTACGTTATAGCTGGTGGCCAGCCGGCACTGTCGCTGCAGAATGTGGCATTGGAGACGCGCAGGCATTTGGATTGACTGCCGGTCCATTAAGTATTGTCTTTGAAAATGGTCAAATTCTTGGATTGGCCAGCGATCCGACAATCAACAGCGTCGTGATTTGGGACGAGAGTGCTCGGCGCTCCACTCTATCAAGTATTGCGCTGAATCAGGATGACGAGTTATTTCCCATCTTTGCTCAGAATGAAGTTTATGCAACTCCTTTTTGGAAACAAGTGGTTGGAAATACTTTAACTCAATTAACTATTTTAAAGCGCAAAACGATGAGTGCTAAGGAAGGGGAGTTGCCTAGTGAATTAGGCTTGCGTTTTCGGATGCAAAATGGTCTGAGTTTTGTTGCATCTCACGGACTGCATAATGGCTCAGATGACTTTTCAGTCCTGGAGGAGTCGCAACTTGCTCCGATGGAACTGGTTGAGCTGATGATGAGTTAAGCCACCTGAAGCGATAAACCAAGCTAAATATGGCTTATCGCTTCAAACATCACTGTCGTTAACGAATCCACGCTAGGCGGGAGATCCGTTATGACCGGGGGCACGAAGGCGACCCCGGCAGTTGGCTGGTGAGCCGTTATTTCTACGCCGACCCGAACCAGGCGCAGAACCCGCTGCGCGAACCAACCGACACTGACCTTTCCCCGTTAGGTATCCCAGTCTTTAATTAGCAACCTGGGTCCTCTGTTGGTGGTACTTCTGCCGGAATTCTTCCGGCGTTAAATAT
>NZ_JACHHY010000073.1 GCF_014202905.1 Chitinivorax tropicus
ATTGACAGCGACAGGCAGCCAGATTGCCGGTCGGCAACTGACCATGGCGGGACGGCAGATCACCCTGGCAGGCCAGACCCAGGCACAAAGCGTGCTGGTCACCGCCACAGAAGGCATCACCAACCAAGGAGAAGTCCGGGCGCAGACAGCGGAGATGAAAGCCACCGGCCAGCTCAAGCAGACCGGCCAGATCATCACGCAAGATGATCTCACCCTGAGCGCACAGGACATCGACCAACAAGGCACCCTGGCGGCAGGCGTGGACGAACAAGGCCAGACCAGCCGCGCAGGCAAGCTGACATTGGCCGCCAAACAAGCCTTGATTGCCAAGGGCGTGCAACTGGCTGGCGGCGATGCGACCCTCAGTGGTCAAACTGTATCACTGGCGGGCGAGACCGCAGGTAAACAAGTGACCCTGCAGTCACAGCAAGCCTTGACCAGCGAAGGCGAAGTGCGAGCGAACCAAGACTTGACCATCCAGGCAGGCGGCCCGCTCAAACAAACCGGCAGCTGGGTTGCGCAACGGCACACGACCGTATCCGCCGATCAGGCGGATCTGCAAGGCGTGACCGCCGCTGGCGTGGATGCACAAGGCAATGCCACCCAGGCAGGCGACCTCACCCTGACCGCAAATACCACCCTGGTAGTGGCAGGCAAACAACTGGCGGGCGGCAAGCTGGCCATCGACGCAGCCCAAGTCACCTTGGCAGGCCAGACACAGGCTGCCCAGGTCACCGTCACCGGCAAACAAAGCCTGACCAGCCAAGGAGAAGTACGCAGCCAAGGCAATGCCAGCCTCACCAGCCAAGGGCAACTCAAACAAAGCGGCAAATGGATCGCCGCAGGCGATGTTCGGCTGCAAGGTCAAACCATCGAACAGAGCGGCACGCTGGCAGCAGGGATTGACACAGCAGGCAACGCCACCCAAGCGGGCTCCCTGACACTGCAGGCCAATGGGCAATTGACGGCGACAGGCAGCCAGATTGCCGGTCGGCAACTGACCATGGCGGGACAGCAGATCACCCTGGCAGGCCAGACCCAGGCACAAAGCGTGCTGGTCACCGCCACAGAAGGCATCACCAACCAAGGAGAAGTCCGGGCGCAGACAGCGGAGATGAAAGCCACCGGCCAGCTCAAGCAGACCGGCCAGATCATCACGCAAGATGATCTCACCCTGAGCGCACAGGACATCGACCAACAAGGCACCCTGGCGGCAGGCGTGGACGAACAAGGCCAGACCAGCCGCGCAGGCAAGCTGACATTGAACGCCAAACAAGCCTTGATTGCCAAGGGCGTACAACTGGCTGGCGGCGATGCGACCCTCAGTGGTCAAACTGTATCACTGGCGGGCGAGACCGCAGGTAAACAAGTGACCCTGCAGTCACAGCAAGCCTTGACCAGCGAAGGCGAAGTGCGAGCGAACCAAGACTTGACCATCCAGGCAGGCGGCCCGCTCAAACAAACCGGCAGCTGGGTTGCGCAACGGCACACGACCGTATCCGCCGATCAGGCGGATCTGCAAGGCGTGACCGCCGCTGGCGTGGATGCACAAGGCAATGCCACCCAGGCAGGCGACCTCACCCTGACCGCAAATACCACCCTGGTAGTGGCAGGCAAACAACTGGCGGGCGGCAAGCTGGCCATCGACGCAGCCCAAGTCACCTTGGCAGGCCAGACACAGGCTGCCCAGGTCACCGTCACCGGCAAACAAAGCCTGACCAGCCAAGGAGAAGTACGCAGCCAAGGCAATGCCAGCCTCACCAGCCAAGGGCAACTCAAACAAAGCGGCAAATGGATCGCCGCAGGCGATGTTCGGCTGCAAGGTCAAACCATCGAACAGAGCGGCACGCTGGCAGCAGGGATTGACACAGCAGGCAACGCCACCCAAGCAGGCTCCCTGACACTGCAGGCCAATGGGCAATTGACAGC
>NZ_JACHHY010000074.1 GCF_014202905.1 Chitinivorax tropicus
ACGCCGGCTTCGATCAGTAGCCGGTCGTGTTGCTTGGCGTCCAGTTGTTGGGCCCGGTCGCGGCTGCGGTTGAGGAAGGCGGGCAGGTCGTCGCCGGCGAAGCATTCCAGGTGCAGCAGGGGGCGGGGCTGGGTGTTGGGCAGGGGGTGGATGTGTTGATGGTGCTGGTAGGTGCCCAGACTAAAATCTATTTAACCCGCTCGAAAACATAAGGTGGTATCTTACCAGCCCGCCCAACGTCCATCATTCCAGAAATGTAATCATCATACTGAATTTTTGCGAATTTCTTATAGCCACCATCCCAAAGAGCATCAGCGTAATTCAATTTTGCAACAACCCTACCAGGGAATTTATCAACAATCTTCGATAAAATAATTGCAGCCGGCACATTATTACCAAATTTTTGCAGATAAAATCCAATATTGTTTAATTTTTCAACATTAATATATTTATATTGCCCAGCCATTTCCGCAGCATCAAATTCTGAAAACTCAGATGCAGCAACCTCTCCAGTTTCCTTTCTTTCCAATCTTAAAATAAACTCATTAGCCCATCTCACATAGAAATCTTTTCCAACTATATTTCCATCAGAATAATTATCGATTCCTTTTTTATATGGTATGCATTTTGAAAATCTATAAACCTCATATGATGGAAGTGGGTTTTCCACAGGATCTCCTAACTCCCCAGTAATATGTCTTGAGATACACAATGAATTATCATTATATTTAAGCAAAAGCAAATCAGCTTGCCCACCTCTAGAACGACAACTTCCATCCACCACTATTTCAGCTGAACCTCTCAACTCATAAGCACCCATCATACTGCATTCAAGTGGTGGAGGGAAATCAGCCATCAAGGACCCTTTATTTGAATTAACAACCACTCTAAGTGACCCATCTCTCAACAAATGATGCTTTTCAAGAACCCTTGAATGACATGATCCAAAAAAAGTAAAATTTAAAATTATTAAAAAAGAAAATTTTCTAATCATCGCTCTTCCTATTTTTCAATTCAACAATTCTATCTAAGGCATGCTGCTTGGGGTCCTCGAATCGGTACCAGCCTTTTTTTGACTTTTCCTTACCTAACAGCTCAATAAATCTCTGGTACCCTTGCAAAGAATCGATCGCATTACGTTCCTTACCAGGAAATTTCTTAGAGCCAGAAGTAAACATTGGATCATTCCAGACGCCCCATGCTAACGAAGCTTTTTTATCATGAAAAGCTCTGCTATTTTTAAAAAGATAACTCCCTTTCATATTATTCTTCGCACAATCCATGGCACGCAAAGCATCAAGCGCCCTATTCAAATACTTCAATCGATCATCATAGTGATTAAAACCACCATTTACACGATAAGTAATCCATATAAAGTCGTCACATATTGCCGCCTCCTGAAGTTTTCTTGAAAAAACCCAATACCACATAGCAGAAAGAACACTGTGCGGAACCATTTCCAGCTTTCTCATCGCAGACAAACTAGATGTAACATCTACCCCGCTATAATTTTGATAGGCCACATAATTATCCTCCAGAGAAAGCTGTATTAATCCGCGCCCACGCCAAGGGTCATATGAGAAGCTTTCGCCCAGCTCTAACACAAACTGAAACCCACCGCTCTCATGGAGCATTTGCGCAAGGAAATGTGCCTTATCAAGGCAATTTATAACTTTATATTCAACAAACGAATTATTAACATGTGGCAAATAATGCAATATAACTGACTTAGAAACCAAAGGAGCAATTTGCTGTAACTGGGCCTCACTAATCTCCTGAGCACACTCACAATCGCCCCCCCCACCGATGAAATTCCCCACCAATCCCCCCGGATGCAGATGGAATGCCTTCGGCCCCGTCGGGAAGCCTGCGATGCTGCTCACTTCGTCCCAGAACGCCAGTCG
>NZ_JACHHY010000075.1 GCF_014202905.1 Chitinivorax tropicus
ATCGCCATCGGCGCGATTCCCTTCATTGGACAAGCCATCGACCTATATGACACCCTGATGTCAGCCAAAGCTTGGTACGATCAACGCAACGTGCGTGGCACTCTCTTGGAGAATGCCCAGTTCGATATGCTGCTGGCCCTCATCGGCTGGATTCCCGGCCCAGGGGATGGCATCAAGAAAAGCCTGCGGCTGGTGAACAAAGACCCGCAGCGGTTTGCACCGGTCATGTTTGACCTGCTGCGCTTCATCCTGCGCGAATGCGGCATCAACACCAGCCCGGAAGCCTTGCTAGAGCAGGTCTTCAACCCAGGGTATCTCAAAGCGCAAATTGCAGAGATCAAAGCAGAGGTTCTGTCATCGAGCCTGTTCGAAGAGCTGCCCGACAGCGCACAATCAGGCATCCGCCTGACCTTGAACCTGGCGGAAAATCAACTGCCCCTGCTGGCTGCCGTGGTTGACCGCCGGGTCAAGAGCTGGCAACGGGTTCAATTCAACAGTGCTGCCAAGGGGTCAACCGGGGGCCGTGCGAAAGTGCCGCCACCGGAACATCGCTCCCCGGACACCTCACGCCAAGGACAGGAGCGGCATAATCAAGGAAGCAGCCAAAGCTCCCTGAATACCATTGTGGCGGAAGTGGATCCCAGGACGCTGACCAATGAGATGGTGGGTATTTCCGGTGAGCACATTGCCGACTACTATTGCCTGGAGACGCTAAACTGGAATAAGCGTGGTTGGCAGGCCCATGATCAAGGTCATGATGGTCGTTGGTTAGAACAACCGAGCAAACATTACATCGGAAAACTGTCACATCGCGGTGCACTGTATCGTCTTGCCGACGGGCCCAATGGTACCGGTATCGATGCGGTATGGCGTGCAGAGCGCGCGAGCAATGACAACAAGCTCTATGCCGTGATCGAAGCCAAAGCCAGCCGGGACGAAGACCGCCCCAAATTTCTGGATCGCCCCAACAACAAGCGCAAGCCCGGTATTGGCGGTCTACTTCGGGACAACGCGCGTGATCTGCTCAAGCGTCGGGCACGTGACTTGATCAAGGATCCGTCGGAACTGCTGGAGCCGATGGAGGACGATAACTCATCCACCAATCAGGGCACTACCGGGGTAGCCAAGCCAGGTGGAGGAAGTGGCAAACGTGGATCCAGCAGACGTGGCAGTAGTCGACCAACTCAACAAGGGCACCCATCTAGCGCCCCTGCTAGTACCACAGGGACCCAGCAAAAAACGCCTCTTCCCATTTATGTACAGATGAGCCATGAGTGGATAGAGAAAAACATTAAGCAGGCATTGCCTCCCGGCAATGTACGGGATGAGTTTTTGCTTACCAGTACGATCATATATTCCAGACATCTGTTTTACTCGCCCTATTATCATCCGAGTGGTAGCCCGAAGCGACACATGGAAGCGAAATTACGTCGAAGTCCACCCAGCGAACATACGGCACATGACGCATTTCATTACACCGAGGATGAAATTAAAAAGGCAGTGAATAAACGCAAAAAGTTGTTGCGTGAAAAGCACGGAAATTTACCGACCTTGAAAGAAGAGAGATGACCATCGATATCAGGTCACAACGCCGTCAGCAGTTCCTTACACAAGACCTTTATGACAGTTTGCTCCCTTACTATCAAGGGCACCAAGTCAAATTAAACGAACTGCTTGCTGGACCAATTTCTGATGTAGGTACACGACGACGCTGGTCCTATTTCCTAAGTGATGGCAATTATGAATTGCTGTCGCTCCGCTACACCGCAGGTGAGGACCTACATGCGCTTCGGGCAGAGCTGCCCACGGTGATAGAAGCCTATGAACGATTGCAACGAGCCATCGCCGCAGC
>NZ_JACHHY010000076.1 GCF_014202905.1 Chitinivorax tropicus
GGATATTTAACGCCGGAAGAATTCCGGCAGAAGTACCACCAACAGAGGATCCAGGTTGCTAATTAAAGACTGGGATACCTAACGGGGAAAGGTCACTGAAAGGGCGTACTGCGATCAGGCTATTCAATGTACTCCCCTACATTCGCAAGAAGCCGTATTGGGGTAATCATTTCTGGGCAAAAGGTTACTGCGTTGATACGGTTGGCCTGAACAGCGAGATGATCCAAAGGTATGTGAGGTTCCAGGAGAAAGAAGAATTGCATCAGCAACAGCTTCAATTGGAACCGAGAAGCAGGCCTTCTCCGAAGGGCTGCTAGGTGTGTGCCCCCCTCTGGGGGGCATAAGGCAAAACCACGTTCTACGAACGTGGTTGGTTTACTCCGGCGTATGATTTCGAAACCGTAAAATGACTAGACTGACATGCAGCTCAAATTCGTTTGTAAAAACTAAAGAAGTACGCATCTCGCTGAAGCTTTCCCCGAGCATACAAACCAATCAAAGTGTGTGCTGATTGATTATTGGGCGGGGCAAAAAAGACCTCCCCTGGGAATCGTAATTCATTTTGCCTCGCCAGAATTTCCTCTTTCATCTGCTCGAACTCGTCATGTCCAACAAACACGGCGACAGCATCGTGAAATGCCACCATATACCCCCCTTCCTTGAGATGTACCACTCGGAAATCAGTAATAAATCGAGCCTCATCTAGAGCTTTTTTTGCATCCTCAACATCACTATCTCCCTTGGTCAGGGAAAGTAAAGTGCCATTACCTAAAATGATTATTCCACCACGCCCCTTTGTATAAAGGACCATACGCTCCTCTATGGAGCTTAATGGAGTCAAATTTTCCGGTTCCCATGCAAGACGTAGTTCGTTCATTTCGGCACCACTGGCAACTGTTGATAAATATATTTTGGATCGATCAGTGTATGGAATAGATACTCCCGCTCATCCAACCCATTAATTGGATTGCTCCCAAACCAAGCATGTGGATTTTCATAGTTTGGAATAGCAGCATTCGCAGCATCACGCGATTCAAGCCGGAACATAGTAACAACGCCGCTTTGCTTTTGGCTGGGACCGCGTGCGAAATATTCCGCCACAGCAGGATTATCGGAAACACCAATTGTTGGTAAGCCTTGACTACCAAGTCCGTGGTCAGCGTATATCTCACTCAATTGAGACGTTGACCTAGTATTCAGGAACTCTGTTGTTGCGGCGACGCCGCGCTCTTGCGCCATTGAAGACAGAAAATCCGTTCTCAATGTGGCATCGCCACGATAAAAATATTTCCACTTTACTGGGCCAACAAAATCAGATGCATAAACATCACCTGAGTATGCTGATAAGCGCCCTGCACTGTTTGCGACACTTCCTCCCAATTCTACCCCACCCGGCACCACCCGCTCCAACCTAACCGGCAGCGGATTCGAATACAAGGTCCCAGGGGTGTACTCGAGAGGCAGGATATTCCAGTCAGGCACGCCCTTGGCTCGCAGATACGCCGCAGTGTGGCTGATCGGGGCCCTTACCGCGCTGACCGTATCCTTAACCAACTCAACGCTTGGCCCCACTGCTCCCTTCAGCCCGATGGCTGGCGATAGCCCCAGCGCCCCGTTGGCAAACGATAGTGAACCCGCCCACGCATCCGCTGTGTCATTGCTGAAGCCATAGCGTGCCCAGCGCTGGCCACTTATGCTGGCTTCATTGATGGCGTTGTAGGCTCCACTGATCGTCATGTCCAGCAGCGTCATCGGTGCAAC
>NZ_JACHHY010000077.1 GCF_014202905.1 Chitinivorax tropicus
TGCGCGGTCGTGCCCGCCAGCACCTGCTGTGTCTCGCGCTGGCCGTTGCCGTCCAGCTTGCTCACCAACCGGCCCAACAGGTCATAGCCATAGCGCGTCACCGGTTGCGCCCGCTCCCGGAAGCCGTTCCCATACGTCACGTCCGTCTCTGGGTCGGTCTTCTTGAGCAACTGGCCTCAGATGCTGGCGGCGTGCGGGGGGGCTTGCCAGGACGAGATGGCAGGATGGAGGCTAGGAAGGGCTCACGCTACATGGTGATTCATGTCAGTGAGCCGCGGCAGCGCCCAGCCTGTCAGACCGCGCAGACAGGCCGCCTACGCATCCGACAGCGCCGTGAGTGTTGTATTCAAAGCGGGTGGTGAGCGCCTGCTCGTGGGCCGGTATGGTGGCGTCACCTATGGGGCTACATGCATACCTTTTAACACGAGCACAATTTCATCAATTAAACGCATAGCCAGCTCTCCAAATAAGTTTGGCGAAGACCCTATTTCAGAAGAAACAGCATAGTTGATCACAAGTCGCCCACCGCACAAGCCACTTTCCGATGCTTCCAACCGAGCGCGCAATGCCGAATTAATCGCTCGGGCTGACCTTTCATCCAGGCCAAGAAAACATGCTCCAGCAGAATTGGCTAAGTCATGATTTGAACAGGGTGTGCTCACATCATTAAAACCAACCAAAACATCAAGTTCTGCTTGGTTTTTTATTTCATAAGTACATCCTAAAAGTCCGTAAATCACCCTTGGGCCCGCATTGTAGAATTTCTCCACTGCAACAACGACATTCTCTGCCGCGCATTGATTATCGGCACGTACGAAGAATTCCAATTCATCACTTTTCTCATATTGGAACTTCGGCACGGGAAGGATGGATTCCCACACTCGAATTAATCCAACCTCGGTGAAATGTTCTTTCATCATTTTCTCTGCTCCCAAAATTTAAACCAAGCAGACGACCAATCACCTGGATTGGCATTTAGAACATCCAGATGATAAACACTGAATGGCGACGTCTGATACTTATTCAAGGACTCGACATGAACTTTGTTATAGAAGGCGTACCCGGCCTCGCTCTGTTCTGCCACAATCGCGGGGCTCACATTAAGCTCCTTAGCTAGGCGTCCGGTTCTAGTCGCCTCATTCAATTCATGAGTATAAAAGACCAAGTCAGCCCCCTCAATTGGAGTGCCGCTGTCTAATGCACGTTGCAATCTTTGCACCATCAAGCTATTCGCCTCATTTTGCCCAAATAAGTCAAGGTGGGTCTGTACTTTCTCAAGCCCCGCGGAAGATACATAGCCTTGCTTACTTTCAAGCCTCCCCAAGTCCGGCCACATTACTCGCTCAGGTGCATTAAGTAATGCGGGATCAAATGCGCCAGTTCTAGTTGTATTTGGCCCCCCCCACCCAATCCCCTCACTCAGGGACAGCGTCACAGCCCGATATTTTAACCCTGCCGACCCGCTGGCGGTAGCAAACTCAGGTGGCATGGCATATTGCACCAACCCTGTCTTGTACTGATAACGCTCAAACATCAACCCAGCCTGGGGGCCGAATTCGTTCAGCATCCACCGGCCTGCACCACTGGCCGCTTTGCCCACATT
>NZ_JACHHY010000078.1 GCF_014202905.1 Chitinivorax tropicus
GCGCATCTGCCTGCCAGCGCCCCAACACCACGCTCGGCCCTTCGCTGTACCCAGCACCGTTCGCCAGCCATTGCTTGGCCACCGCATCGCCATTGACATCATGGCGGATCTCCAGCAGGTCTTGCCGACCATCTCCGTTGAAGTCCGCTTCCAGGAAGCGGGTATCCTTGCGCCAGTCACCACGTTGCACAAACTGGCTGCCATCGCTACGCCAACTGGCAATCACTTGCCGACCATCGTTTTCCACCCAGGTACCGATCAGGTCTACCCGACGGTCACCATCCTGATCCGACAGCCGATACACAGCATCGTCCCGCCATTGCCCCAGGATGCTGTCGCTTTGCTTGCTGTAGCCACTGCCGTTGGAGGCCCACAGCGTGGCCACGGCCTGCCCGGCGTCGTTGCGCCAGAGCTGCACCACATCGCTACGGCGGTCACCCGTCACCTCGCCAGCCAGGAAGCGGCTACCAGGTTTGCCAGCTCCCAGACTGAGGTCGGTCCCGATTGCCAACTGGTTGCTCACGTTGCCGGTCAACTTGGTCAGCCCAAAGGTGCCATCCTTGAAATTCACGACCTCCAGCACATCTGTACGACCATCGCCATCGGTATCAACGATGAAACTGTGACCACCATATTGTCTACTCCAATAGTCTCCCCATACCGTCAACTTCTGATCAGCGGCCATCGCAAATACCGCAAAGTCATGTCGGCTTTGATCAGCCAGATAGAAGACGGCTATCAATTCTCCCCGGCCATCTCCATTGACATCACCGACCGCCAGTCGATTCAGGTTGGCAATGGGTCGGCCATATTCAACGTCGCTCCTCTTGACAAAGCTGCCCGCCACCTGTGACCAACAGGTAACCTCAACTTTGTTGACATCCAAGGGAGTGGTGCTGACTCCCCACAGGTCTGCCTTGCGATCAGCGTTGGCATCACCCAGCACATAGCGAGTGCCGACCACCCAACGCCCCAGCTCCACATCCTGGCCCTTGACCAGCCCCGCCGTGCCTTGCTGCCATAGGGTAGCGATCGCTTGCCCATCTTCACGTTTCACGATGCTCAGCAGATCTGATTGGCCATCGCCATTCAGGTCACCAGTCAGGTATTGCGCATCTGCCTGCCAGCGCCCCAACACCACGCTCGGCCCTTCGCTGTACCCAGCACCGTTCGCCAGCCATTGCTTGGCCACCGCATCGCCATTGACATCATGGCGGATCTCCAGCAGGTCTTGCCGACCATCTCCGTTGAAGTCCGCTTCCAGGAAGCGGGTATCCTTGCGCCAGTCACCACGTTGTACAAACTGGCTGCCGTCGCTGCGCCAACTGGCAATCACTTGCCGACCGTCGTTTTCCACCCAGGTACCGATCAGGTCTACCCGACGGTCACCATCCTGATCCGACAGCCGATACACAGCATCGTCCCGCCATTGCCCCAGGATGCTGTCGCTTTGCTTGCTGTAGCCACTGCCGTTGGAGGCCCACAGCGTGGCCACGGCCTGCCCGGCGTCGTTGCGCCAGAGCTGCACCACATCGGTACGGCCATCACCGGTTACATCCGCCGCCAGGAAACGGCTGTTGGGTTT
>NZ_JACHHY010000079.1 GCF_014202905.1 Chitinivorax tropicus
TCGATCAGCACCTGATCCAGCAACACATCCACCTCGATCCGGCCCAGCTGGTTCATCCCCTCCCAACACACAAAACGCTCGACCACCACCGGCCTTGGGCTGCCGTGCTCAGCCGCTGCCATGGCACATGCGGGGCATCAGTGCTCAGGTGGCATGGGTGGGTCTTGGTAATCGGTGTCGATCTGGTGGCCTGCGGCTTTTTCCTTGGCCTCGGCTGTGGCTCGTGTGGCCTGATCTTCAGCAAGGCTTTTCAACCAGACTGCGCGCCAGTTGAGTCGTTCCCCTGGTGTCATGCCATCCTGCATGGCATGGGTCATGGGCCGGATGGTGATGGACATGAAATAGGCACCGGGTTTGTGTGGATCAAGCCGGGTGATGTCGCGGGACAGTCGGATTTGCATCTCGACATGGTTGGCATGGAAATTCCAGTACAGACCGTCCCCTAATTGCATCCACTCTTCCAGCGTAGGTGTGTACTCGGGACGAAGGTTCATGTCTGCATATGACTCTTTTGCAATTACCCGCCGCACAATCTCCTTGGCCGTGAGCCTCGGGTAGGCTTCAGAAAGATACGGCTTCCACCCTGCTTTCACGATGTCGTCCAGCAGCTTGAAGAATGCCTGCCGGGCCTGGTCGTGCATTTCTTCATCTTCTACAGACAAACCCGCCTGGATGAGAATTTTATATATATGCTCAGTCGGCCTGTCGATGTTTTCGGTTCCCTGTAGTCCCAGCACATGATTAATGTTGAAAGAATGTTTGCCAGACTCAAATCGAATGGTCAACATTTTTTCTTTCTTATGATTGATCTGCACATCATAAAAATTCAGCCCGGCTGGCTGTTTATCCACCTGCATTTTGGGAAATTTAGCCAGCCAACTTTCTGCGGACTCACCGAGAGATAAGGAAATCGGGGCATTTTCAGTGAATGTATTCATACTTTGTTTGTCTTTATTAATATGTTCGGTTTGACTCGGGTCGGTACAGCCTAACAATGTACAAAACAACAGTAGTTGGGCTATCCAGATGCCTTTTCTCCTACCTTTCATTGTTCGTCCTCTCGGGCCTTGGCCAGGGCCCAGTCGGCAATGGCGCTCAACTGGATTTCCATGAAAGCCGTACTTTCCTGCATCAGCCCGTGAAACTTGTCTGCTGCTTTTCCAATCCAGCCCATGCGACTCCTGTAATCCTCCACAATCATATCTTCTGGCGCTTCTGATTTCAGCTTAGGGTCATCCGTTTCACAATGATTGGTGAACACAATCTGCTGCTTGGGAGAAATCCAGCGGATTGGCCAGCTGCGCATGGTGGCCAGAGCCCGCTTGAAATCCGCCTGTTCGTAGATCAAGGGCTGTAGCACCACGCCCTGCTCGTGCTCAGCGATGGCCAGCAGGTGCTCAAGCTGGCTCTTGGCTTTCGACTTTTTATTTGGTGCAGCTTCAATCTCGGGAATCTTGCGAAATGCTTTTTCAATAAACGGCGAAATCTGCAGGTGCTTCAAAATCGGCAAGGATTCCTCCGCCCAGGGCTGCAGTTGCAGGTTGCGCAGCACCGGATCATGGC
>NZ_JACHHY010000080.1 GCF_014202905.1 Chitinivorax tropicus
CGCACCTTTTGAACGTAATCAAAAACGTTTGGATGAGCTGGTCCGCACCATGCGCATCCGCACAACAGAGCCGCTTTTGCCGGAATTGCGCTGAGGCTGGCGAGTAGACAACGCAGCGACATGGCGCAACATACAGCCGCCAGTGGCACAAGGTGCGCTTGGGCATTGATGCTGAATGCTGGAAATCCGGGCGATCGGAGACTGACAATTCGATGGGCGATGCGCCGATTGCCTCTATCAGCGTCGATGACGCCTCCACCACCCAGAGTGGTGACGAAGTGATTGCTCAACGACAGGTGGAAGTGTTCTGTCACTCGGAGGAATGCCAAGTCATGGCAGGAAAATTGTGTTGGATTGCCTATCCGAAACGAGATTCTGCGTGCAACGTGTCGCTTGGGTCGAGAGATTTGAAAAAAGTGGAGCAGCTACCATTGGCGCAGCTTGGTGGAAACCAAGATGCGCTGCTTTCAGCTGCTGTGTGAGCATGTCATGGGCAGGGTTTCGACCGTCAAGTAGCTGACCGCTCAGTGAGTGCGGTAATCCTGAATCGCTTCCTGGGGCTCGGAACACCGACAACGGTGCCGCATGCCATCAATCCATCAGAGAAAAGGGGCTTTCCACGCTGCGCCTCGTTTATGCAACAAAACCCTGGCAGATGCAGGCGCGTCACCTCACCTTCCTGACCCAGCCGCGCCAACGACAATAGGATAGACATGAAACCAATCAAGGTCGGTTTGTTGATGATGGGAGCGCTACTGGCCGGGTGTACTGATGCCAGCGAGCCGACAACTGATGAAGCGAGAGAGCGTGAGCAGCTGGAAAAGCAATTGAAGGCCATTCCAGGTGCTGAAAAGCGTCAGGTATTGATGCCTGATTTTATGCCAATGATGGGCCAGCTGCAGGAATGCCAGGGTCGGGCAGTATTCAGCGTACAAGGTGGGCTGCAGTGGGGTGGTTACTGGGAAGGTGGCTATAAAGAAGGCTTTGGTGAAAAGCTGTATATGGAATCTGGCACTGGTATCGATATTGACAATATGAGTATTCGCCTGGTTGCGAATGTGCCGAAGGGGATTTTAACTGAAATCTTGGAGGATGAGCGCTCTTCATTAAAAGCGCTGATTCGGGATACCAAGCAAGAAATTCAAAAATTACATGGTTTCATCGAACTGCTTCAGGAGGATATGGCGCGTGATCCTGATAAGGCAGAAGGCATTTCATCGGCGATTGCAGATTACAAGGCGGATATCTCAGAAAAGGAGAAAAAACTAGCCAAACAGCTAGCAGCCAAACCAGAGAAAGATTGGGGTATTCCTGATAGTCTGGTGTGGAATGATGTTCGATTCTATCTGTGGCGGGAGGGGGTTTTGTTCATCGTGGAGCAAAGCTTTAGCAATTCCGAGAACGAGCCTGGCTTCAGTATTTCGAATCCCTATTTTCAGCAGTTGGCGAAGCGATTACGTTACCGCAAGCCCAATGAAATTCCCAAGGAAATCGGGTTATGCATTCCGTACGGATTCATTGAAGATGATGGGACGCTGACTTACGAAATCAACACGACCTT
>NZ_JACHHY010000081.1 GCF_014202905.1 Chitinivorax tropicus
ATTGACCACATGGTGTCACAGCCAGCCTGGACGATGCATTGAGAACCAGGGGTGGTGTTGGTATAGGCGGTTTTGGTCAGGTTGGCAGTCATGGCTTGGGGGGTTTAGGTGTCGATTGGCCGGGTTTGCGGGGGCTTGGGGTCATGTCATCCCATGCCAGTTTAAAATCAAGTGGCTCACTGTGCGGGGTCAGCACCCGGTCAGTGGTGCCCGGCTGCTTGGTCTGCCGGTAACGTAGTTGCTGCTGATGGCTCAGCTGATGGAGCATCTGTTTCATCGGCTGCCCATCCGGGTCCAGTAACACGAATTGTTCATCATACTGCGGCGTGGTGGGGTCGGCCACGTTCAGCTCGGCCTCTGGCGGCGGGGGGTTGAACAGCGCCGCCGTCCCCATGGGCAGCGTGACGGGCATGCCTTGCTCAAACCCCGGCCCATCCCACTCGATCGACGCGGCCTTGACCTCGAATTTGCCTCGGGCCTTGAAGGTGATGTTGCCGCCTTTCAGCTCGATCTCGGCTCCACCACCGAACAGGGTGACCTGGTCCTGGGCCAGGATGCGGATTTCGTCTTGGCTGCTGGTGAGGGTCAGGGCTTGGTTGGAGATCAGCTGCAGGGTGTCGTCATGGGCCTGTAGGGTGACCGGGGCCTTGGCCGCGATCACTTTCAGCCCGCCATGGTGGGTGAACAGGCTGGCGCTGCTGCCAGCGGTGATGCCCAGGGTGTGGTGGGCGGTCAGTTGCTGGTCGCCGTGGGCGAGGCTTTGGGTGTCCTGCCCGCTGTAGCTCAGCAGGCTGGCGGGGGTGGTGTGCACCAGGGCGGTGGGGGTGCTGAGCACGCTGATGGCGCTGTCGAAGGTCTCTACCGGGTCTTTCAGTTGCCGCCCGCTGGGGTGTTGCGGGTCGGGTTGTTGGGCGGCCTGGCCGTGGACGGGGCCGCTGTGTTCGCTCAGTTGCCGGTGCAGGGCGTCGATGCTGGGCTGGCTCGCCCAGGGCAGGGCCTGGTGGGTGGTGGCGGTCTGGCTGAGTTGGCGGGCCAGGGTGGTGCTGGCCTGCAGGGCGGCGCGGGTTTCGGTGGTGTCGAGCTGGGTGCGGTGGGCGGCCTGCCGGGCATGGGTGGTGAGCAGGAGGCCCTGGTGGCCACGCAGGGTGCCCCAGCCGTCGGTGCGCAGCTCGAAGCCCTGGCCGCGATAGGCGCCGCGCCAGCCGCTGTGCGGGGGTTGCTGGATCAGGTAGCCGAGGTTCAGCTCGCTCTGCAGTTGGCTGGTGGCCAGTTGGGTGCGCAGCTGGCCGGGGGTGTCGTCCAGTACCCAGCGGGTGTAGCCGCTGCCGGTGAGGTTGCGGCCATGGTAGCCGGACAGGGTGCCGGGGTGGTTGGCGCGGCTGCCTTCGCCGGCGCTGAAGGGCGGCAGGTCTTGTTCGTTGTGCAGGCTGCCGATCACCAGCGGGCGGTCAGGGTCGCCGTCGAGGAAGTCCACCATGACTTCGTCACCCAGGCGCGGGCTGAAGTGGCTGCCCCAGTTGGGCCCGGCCAGCCATTCGGCAATGCG
>NZ_JACHHY010000082.1 GCF_014202905.1 Chitinivorax tropicus
GCGTTTACACTGGCTATGCCGGTTACGTGAATAGCCAGATTTTCCCCTCGCAGGTGGTGAAAATGGAGAGTTTCAACCCATCGTTCTTTCCTAAGCTATTGAATAAAGCACCCGCACCTTTTGAACGTAATCAAAAACGTTTGGATGAGCTGGTCCGCACCATGCGCATCCGCACAACAGAGCCGCTTTTGCCGGAATTGCGCTGAGCTTGATGTGGTGCATTGTTGTGAATGTCTTCAATGGTGCTCAACTGATGGAAAAGCCGCCGCATGGGCCTGTCGGGCGCGATGAAGGCGTATGTGATGTCTGGGTAGGGGGATGCCAGCACATTGCGGATACGTGCGCTGGATGACCTGCATGTCGAAGTCGGGCGTAGTGATCAAGGTGAGGCTAGACTGGAAGCAGTGGACGTCTTCAGATTTGACGAGGTGACGCCTTTCTCTCGAATGAAACAGTTCATATTGCTTGCAAGTTGAGCGAGTGTTGGGTGGCAGGTCATCATCTAGCAGCATGCACTTTTCTTGCGATCCTTGATGATGATTATTGAAAAGTAAGTTGTATAAAATGGTGGTACGTTTTTCGACAAGATAGTCAGAGAATCTTTCAATCAGTCGTGTCAGTTGATGCAGCGATAGTGGGGCCGCGACGCTGAACTTCTGCGAGAGGAAGTGATTTCGCATCTGGAGAAGGCGGAGAAGCAGAAGCCTGCGAGCAAGCCGCGCTGACCTTTTAGAAGACGATTTTGTATGCTTTCGACCCCTGTTTCCGTTCCCGGCGCGCAGGTGCTGAGCGCCTTATCGACGCAGCTGGGCCTGCCGGCCTTGCTGACGGCGGACACCCGACTGTATGACCTGGACATTGAAAGGCTGGATGCGGCGAGCCTGCTGCTGGAATCCTTCGCGGGAGTGGAACAGCTGGACGGCTTGTCGGTCTTCGAGCTGATCTGCCTGTCCACCGATGCCTATCTGGACCTGTCGAGCCTACTGGGCCGGCAGGCGCGGCTGTGGATCAGCCTGCCAGATGGCAGCCGACAGCGCCGTAGTGGCTATATCGCCGACGCAGCCTTTCTGGGCGCAGATGGCGGGCTGACCCGCTACAACCTGACCCTGGTGCCGGGGCTGTGGTTTGCCCACCAACACCAACACAGCCGGGTGTTCCAGCACAAGAGCACCCAACTGATCGTCGAAGCCATCCTGGCCGACTACGCCCCGCACGTGGCCTGGCGGGTGAGCCCCGAGCTGGCAGACTGGCCGGGCTGGATCACCGACCACCCCTACCGGGTGCAATACCGCGAAACCGACTACCAATTCATCCGCCGCCTGCTGAGCGAAGCAGGCGTAGCCTTCCGGATCGAAGAGCTGAGTGACGACAACACAGACAGCCCGTTGACAGACGCCTGTGGCCACCAACTGGCCCTATTCGCGCACAGCCGCCTGGTACCGGAAGACTGGGCCAGCGCCCACAGCCTGGGGGGGCAGGGCATCCGCTACCATGGCAGCC
>NZ_JACHHY010000083.1 GCF_014202905.1 Chitinivorax tropicus
GCGGTTCCATTCCGCTATCGGCACGCTGGCATTGAATGATCGCCAATTCTGCTCCAAAGCCCCTTTGGCGCGGTTCAAGGCTGTGTTGATGCTCATGCCTTGTGCCACATAGTCAGACTGGCTGATCAGGTCTTTTTCCCGGTCCGCGCTTGTGCCGAGGCATCCCCTGCCATGACATGCTCGTGTCCAGCCAGACGGACAGGGAGCCGCGTTGCATCAGGGCTTGGTTGTAGGCTTTCCAGTTGGTGGTTCGGTAGCATTTTGGGGCGGGCTTGGTCATGTCGCTATCTTACCAGGCTGCGGCACTGCCGGATTTGTGCGACAGCGCCCCACAGATGTAAAAATGCCCGCCAGACGGCGGGCAAATTTTAATTCAAGCACAGCCCCTTTAGTTCATCGATTATAGCGGCGGCATCGCTCCACCCGAACCCTTACCTGTCAATACGTCAAGCTCGAACGGCACAAACTTAGAGGTAGAAGCATCCCAGCCCTCACCTAAGACTTTCCCCGCAGAGACATGCACGTTCCGAAGTCCGTCCCACGACAGCTCCTGTGATCGCCATGTAGTGCCATCGCTCAACAGCCCAAGAGCATAGGTATATCCGAACAAGACCAACACGTTTTCATCAGTTGCAGGACAGCAACCCATGATGGGGCGCATTGGTATCAATTGCCAATCTTCTGGCTGTCGAGAAGACACCACGTACCCCAGCCCCTTGGCGATCACAACGATCTGCAAGCCATCCGGATGAGCGCAACAAAGATTCAAAGCATTTGGAGACTCACGCCCAGCAGAGAAGTGTCCAACCCACGAAGACAAATCTGTCTTCACCTGCACGCTTAGCCCTGCAACCCATCCATCTTTGATCGCACCGGGATATGCGTAGGCAAATTCCACCTCCTCGTCATCTTCGAAAATCGCTGCACTAAAGCTTGTGGCGCCGAAAAAATTCTCAATCATTGGGACTCCTTCGGGCGGAAGAAACGATGGGTAATCACTTCCGTTCTCCCTGATACTGATGGTCGAACCCCTATCTCAAATGTTCCTTCAACAATACGAGAAGGTGTCGTTCCAATAATTTCGCGAACACGCTGCCCATCTCCGATACGGACTTGGGCCTTTCCATAGATAGGCTCACCTGGCAGTGTGATGGTGCCATCCTTGGTATAGAGGACATATCTGTCGCTAACGACTGTTCTCTGCCCAGCGAAAATGTCTTTGTTGATAGACTCGGGGAAGTTATGGAATGGCCCAGGCTCTTCGACCCGGCGCATCAGCTCTCGTGCAGAGTAAATGCGATTGGGGCCTGCATCGTTTGGAACATCAACCCTCGGCCCCTTGCCAGCCGCCAGTATCGCATCCCGCTCCGCCGCTGTCAGGCCCAGGCCCGCCACCGGTTGCTTCACCGTCACCGGCACCGTTTCATA
>NZ_JACHHY010000084.1 GCF_014202905.1 Chitinivorax tropicus
GTGCCCGCCAGCACCTGCTGTGTCTCGCGCTGGCCGTTGCCGTCCAGCTTGCTCACCAACCGGCCCAACAGGTCATAGCCATAGCGTGTCACCGGTTGCGCCCGCTCCCGGAAGCCGTTCCCATACGTCACGTCCGTCTCCGGGTCGGTTTTTTTGATTAGGGCATCTCTGCACGAATCAAATAATAAACTTTTAAAATCAAATTTTTTTAGTTATTTATTTACTCATAATTGATTCATGCAGATGTGCACCAATTAACTCCGAACCAACTTTTGTGCCTCTCTCAATATCACTTTTGCTTCAAAGATTGGGTCATCAGAAGTCGCCTCAATAAGCTTCAAAGCACTTTCATCGGGGAAAAGTTCATCAATTTCCTTTATTAGCGCAAACGAACCATCCCCCTCAAGATATTGAGATAACACAGTCACATACCAAGGCCAGCTTTCTTCCACTTGATGATTAAGGACAAGCCTACTCAATATTTGCGAATCTTCAGGTGTCAGTGAGCTTACAAACTCCGCAACAACTTCCACCAGTTTTCTTCTTTTTGCATTCATAACCATTTAGCTCCAATTATGGATGATGAGTAAGTGAATAGTTAATCCATGAATTTCGTGAGGCAAGTTGTTCCATGAAGTAATCACTCATCCAAATTTTCTTTGTTGCCATGTCAGTTGGCGGAAGTAAGGAACCATCAGCAATACCAGCCCGATATGAAGCACCGATTGCCGCTTTCTCTTCGTCAATAAAAAGCACTGAATTGACCGGGTCACCAAATACATGGGCGGGTGGATTGTCGAACTTTATTGACGCCGTCCTAGTAGGGGTTACAGCCCTAAACTCCGCAACTCCAGAACCAAGCGCAGTTGCCACATCACCAACTGAGAGATTTCCGCCCAAGGGATGATTATGGGTGAATATATTACATCCCATTAAAGGATAGTCTCTAGCTGCACTAGTCGTATTTCGGCTCCTTTGGCCAAGCCTGCACGCCTTACACTAAGTATCTGACCACTTTGGCTATCAACAATAAAACCGACTTCTCGAGAAAAGCCTGCAAATCTTCCTTCGATGCTTGCCAATGTTGTAGTCGCGCCGCTTAGAACAATCCCCCCCAATTCTACCCCACCCGACACCCGCCCCAGTTTGAATTCCGGCGGCACCGCATACTGCGCCAATCCCGTCTGGTACTGATAACGCTCAAACATCAACCCAGCCTGGGGGCCGAATTCGTTCAGCATCCACCGGCCTGCACCACTGGCTGCCTCGCCCACATTCATGCCGCCATATCTGGACAGCCCCCCGCCCAGCAGCAGGTTACCGATCAGATCGCCGCCCGCTTGTGCTGCATTCTGATTCTTGA
>NZ_JACHHY010000085.1 GCF_014202905.1 Chitinivorax tropicus
TGGCCGGCGCTGATCGCGGACTGGGTGGTGCTGCTGCGGCTGTCACTGGTGAAGCCCAGTGTCATGCCACCGCTACCTGGGGATTGTTGCTTCTGCGGGGCGCTTGGGCCGTTGCCGGTGTTCTGGCTGGGCTTTTGCCCGCTTTCTTTGTTTTGCGAGGCAATTCTATCTACAAAAATCTAACCAGTCATTTGACTTGACGCCAACCCCACCATTTACAAATTTCTCATAATCACATTTATACTTATCAAGCTCCAATCCATTAACATCAATAGCAACAAAATCACCACCCCTTTCCTTTACAAACAAAATATTTATCTCAATTAAAACCGGATCAATGCCTATCAAAACCCCAGAAGCCTTAACCTCATGAAATATAAAACTCTTACCCCCGGCCAATGGTAATATTTTATCCAGAACAGCAAATATAATTTCAGGTCTAGATATTTCTATTTTTTCATCCATTTCATACTTGTCAGAATAAATATATGGTATTACAAAAAGCCTATAGTCAATAATTACCAACCATCCATTCAAATCCAAGGAATCACCAATATTCACCTTTACCTCCCCACAATAATTGCATTAACCCCTGCCGACATTGCACCTTCCAACAGCTCTTGCCGAACGCCTCTTGGCCCAACGTATGGATCGCGTGTCATGTAATAATTTACGCCGTTAACAGAGTTAATACTGTCAACAATGATGAAATGCCTCCCCTGCCCCGCAGGCAGCTGCACAATAACACTTGCCCCCTCTTTCAGTGCTTTGTTTAATTGCTCAGGTAACATTGTTGTATTTATGCTGTTCTTTATCCCCGCCTTAGATATAACATCTGATAACTCCAGCGTGTTAACACCTGTAGACCTAACACCATTTACAAAACTTCCAATTGCTCCATCGAGGCTAACAACTGCACCAGTTTTGTCTGTAATTGTCATTGCTGCACATGCCGGGCCACATACGGGCGCATTACCTTGCAAAACAACTGAACCTGTCGGTTCATAGGGAATTGTCTTAGGCGCCGTAGCAACACCACCTGCGCCGTCTTTAAAAGCGCCCGATGTTGCTTTTATTTCTGACACTGAGCCTGATTCCGCTATCAGTATCGCATCCCGCTCAGCCTGTGTCAGGCCCTGACCCGTACCCACAGTTCTGGTGCCTGCCGCCAAAGCCCCACCTGCCAAACCACTCAGTACTCCGGTTGCAGCCTGGAGGGTGTGGAGATGTTCGTCGCGGTTCCATT
>NZ_JACHHY010000086.1 GCF_014202905.1 Chitinivorax tropicus
ATGCAACAGGCAAGCCATGCGCATCGACTGCCAAGTGGATTTTGCTCGTGTTACCGGCGCGGCTTTTACCGATGGCTTCGGGTTGATCGCTGGCTACGCCAGTGCTGTGCTGATGGGCCTTCGCATAGGTGCCATCAATGAATACCCACTCAAAATCGGGATCAATCAGCTAGGCTTTGAAGATTTTCAGCCCTCTCCCAGCTACCGACCAAGCGTTGAAGCGCTTGTAGATGGCATCCCAACAACCAAAGGCGCGGGGCAAATCCCGCCACGGGCGGCCAGCGCGCATGCGGTAGAGCGTGCCCAACGGGCATCCGCAAATGGGGCTTGTTGTAAATGGCGTGTTGCAGCAGAATCTTTTCCAGCTTCGGCCAAAGCTCGTCGCTGAGCATCAATCGGGGCATCGCAAACCTGTAGGGGATTGGTGTAGGAACCTTATTCTTGCAGGTTTGCACTCCTTCCATCTCCCCCTCGCTGCAAAACGCCAATAGCACCTAGGAGCTATGGCTGCAATGAGCCGGTCGAGCGCCTCGAAAACTATTGCCAACATTACGCCCCGTCGCAACCGGAAGCACAAGCAACCTGTCGATGGGCACCGTTATCAAGCACGCCATCTGGTGGTGTGCATCCTCAATCGCCTAAAGCAGTTCCGTCGTATCACCAGTCGATATGACAAATTCGCTAGTTGATTCAATACTTTCTTGCATCTCACATGTGCTTATATCTGGTTACTGTGAACACGCCCTAGAAGCCCGTTCACGATCTTTTGAGCAGTCGACATCCCCCCAACCTCAGTAGCACTACACTTTAAAGTCCAAAGCTAATTTACCTGACTTCTCCGCGAGTGACTTGGCGTAGGCCGCTGGCGTCAAACCGCCCAGCGCTTTCTTGGGTCTTTCGGCGTTGTATTCCCGTCTCCGGGCCTCGATAACGACCTGCGCAGCCGCAGGCTGGTGAACCAGTGTTCATTCAGGCACTCATCACGGAAACGTCCGTTGAAGGACTCGATGTAAGCATTCTGATTTAGCTTGCCGGGCTCAATGAGAAACAGTTGAACACCTCGTGCATGAGCCCATGTCAGCAGGGCCCGGCTACAGAACTCCTTGCCGTTGTCGGTTCTGATCGCCTTGGGCAGCCCGCGTGTCTTGGCCAGTTGGTCGAGGATGCGCACGAGTTGCTGTCCGCCCATGGCCCGT
>NZ_JACHHY010000087.1 GCF_014202905.1 Chitinivorax tropicus
TTGGCACGTGGGTTCGATGCCTCATCAAGTGTCTGCCTTGCCCCTGCTGTGTAATAGCCCTTGATCTCGTCGGTGATGCTGTTTCCCACTGCGCCCTGCAGCTTGACAACTACCTATCGTGGTTTCACCCATTCCTGAACAGATATCCCTTGTAGTACTACTGAAGCAAGAAACGAGACAACAATATCCAGATCTTCTTTTTTTTCCAGCCTGTATCTAATGTATGAAACTGCCAAAACCCCGCTTCGACTCTCCAGCAGCCTAAAATCATTTAAATCCGCCTCTGAAAATCCTTCAAATGATTCTATATTCCCTTCTTCGCTTTGTGGAATATTCCTCCCCAAAACCATGCCTATTTTCCGAATGGTCTCTGCGCTTAGCACTACCTTATTCATTGTTTTTTCCCCTTATACAGTGAGGCGTCAGAGATATGATTACTCTACGCTCCACCAGTCCAACATTAATTATAACCCCGGTAGACCTCTAACCCAGACACTTCCAGGGATACCTATAGAACTAAAGTCTCCTATCTGCGTGGTTAGATTTCCGTAACCAAGTTGTATCCGGCTCTTACCAAAGGAAATATTCCGAATTGCCATATCCGCAACTGCCTGGTTGGTATTAACAAAGTTTTGCTGCCTTAGCCTTGAAAATTCATTCTTGAAGTTACTCAAATTGGATTGAGCTAGAGAGCCGGACAATTCAGATGGAGCTCGACCATAAACTGCCTTATATGCAGAAAGAGTGTCTTCTAGCACTGCACGAGTAAGGCTTCCTCCTTCCAGTTTGAGCTTGATGGACTCACCCGCCGACGTAACGACCCGATTGTCTAAATAGAACTGTGGGCTACCATCAACAGTACTAATCAGACCAACCTCATGTGTTTCCCCTGCAGCCCTAACCAGCACAGAACCCTCACCGAGATCAGCATTGAAAGACACTGATAAATCAGATCTTTGGAATTTAACTGTTCTAGCCCCATCGCCAACCGGAACTGCACCGGCAGAAGCAATCATCTCCCCAGACTTTACCCCGCCCACCCCCACCCGCTCCAACCTAACCGGCAGCGGATTGGAATACAAGGTCCCAGGGGTGTACTCGAGAGGCAGGATATTCCAGTCAGGCAGCCCCTTGCCTCGCAGATACGCCGCAGTGTGGCTGATCGGGGC
>NZ_JACHHY010000088.1 GCF_014202905.1 Chitinivorax tropicus
TATTCGATGCCGCTGGCCGGCAGACCGCCAGCATCGACGCATTGGGTTATGTCACGGAATACCGCTACGACGCCATCGGCAACCGGATCGCCAGTGCGCGCTATGACACGCCAATTGCCATCGGCTCCTCCCCTGCACAGGCGTTGGAACTGCGCAAGAGCTTGAGTAATTCGATCACCCAGCAGATTACGTATCATATTTATGATGTGGCGGGGCGAGAAATAGGCACCATTGATCCGGCAGGCTATCTGGCTGAGTATCGCTACGATGCTCTGGGTAAGCGGACAAGCAGCATCCGTCACGACAAGGCAATCACTCAGGCGGGTGTGATATCCATCAATATACAAAACGACAAGGATCGTTTCACGGTTGCTCCTCGTGGTGCACCCGCAGACCAAGCTATCTGGAATGGTAATCAAATCCAACTGAAAACCGGAGTTGACACAAAAACCGCTTCACCGGCTGCCAATTTGGATAGGAAATTATCGGTCGATGCCAACCATTCAGTGAAAATCTATCGAGAATTCACGCTTGGTACCCACGAGGGACGTACAGTTACCTTCGGAGCAGATAACGGTGAGGCATGGAGGTCAGACAGCTGGGTCATGCTATTGGCACAGGTTGGCGATGACGGTAGTGTGTCCATTGAAGATTATCGAGGCAAACAAGCAAGCTGGACAGTTTTGGGGAAAGCACGGGAAAAAGCTACCTACATCGTCGAACAAGAGATCACCGCAGATCGTTCCACGATCTATTTCTATGAAAAAGGCAGCTCACGGGATAGCAGTTCGACTTATCGGTATACTCAAACCGTCAATTATCAAGGTGCGTACCCTTTTGTTTCGCAATATACGCGAAATATCAAAGATACTACCCAAGCAAGTACCACCACGATCACTCAATGGACAGTAGAACAGACTGTCACCTATCGTTCCGGGGCGGTCTTGACGTCAGCGGATCTCCAAGCCTTGATGAAATCGGCGCAAGCCGCAGCACAAACTTCGACTCCCCAGCAGGTGCGGCATGTCTACGACACTGCCAATCGCCTTCGTTTCCAGATTGCATCAGACAACACGGTTACCGAAAACCGTTACGACAGTTTCGGCAATATTCTCCAGCAGATCCGGTATGCCAAGCCGGTGGT
>NZ_JACHHY010000089.1 GCF_014202905.1 Chitinivorax tropicus
GATTTTTGTGCCTGGGCGGTCGATGCAGAATACCAAGTACCATTGGCATTGATCAGGAAATCCAGATCCTGCGCTGGCAGAGTAATATCAGCCCCGCTAGCAAACGGTTTTGATTGCCATGCGCCTGATGTATTGGCGTTGCGATAGTAGATCTTTCCTTCACCCACGCCCGGTATATTGAATTGATATGCCCGGGTGCCATTTAAATTCAACCCTCCAATGGCCATGCATTTATTTGAAGTGGTTGAACTTTCAAACCCTATTGCCTGGGTAAATCTATCCGAAGAAATAGAAAATTTGATCAAACTCCTTTCAGAAAGAATGCCATTTTTATTTACATTAAGAAAAGCAACATAATTTCCTGGATTAATAGAGCTGGTATTTAGGAGGAAGTTACTTAATTGGCCAGCCTTCTCAAGCGACTGGCTTGCCACTAGGCTATAGCCATTTGAATTATCTAGATAGATAGACGCTTGAACCGAATCAGAGGGGGTGCCATACTTGATGCAAAGCTTGCCACTCTGCCACGAAGAGTAAATGGTAGATGTGTAAATATCATAATAATCATTTCCCGGTTCCAGAAGAATGCTTCCTGAGACTGAAAATGTTCCAAGTGTAAACGAAGCAGAAGACCCATCATTGGATTTGTAGCGAAGTGTATGAGTCGTACTAATCCTCTCTTGAATTTCATTTGATACTTGAAAGCTTGCTGCCACCGTCCCTTTGTCATATGTTGCTATGATATTCCCACTTGGCCCAATAACTTCATAGCGTCCGGTTGGAATGGTGGCTGGAAGATGTATCGTGTAATAGAACTGGTTTGCTTTTGGTCTTGGCCTATTTGCAGGCGAAGTATCTTCTGATCCATCACAAGATATTCCATCAAAAGTATTCAGCAAACTCAACGTGCCACCTTGAGTAGCACTAGCAACCACACGGGTTCGCATTGGTTCAAATGTCAAACTATGCGGTGGCACTACCGCCCCAGCCTGAAAGCCCTGTGTTAGCAGGGTCGTCGGCACGGATGGCGGGTTCGCCTTCAGCGGCGTGTTGCTGGAGGGTGTGGAGTTGATATCGCCAAATAGCTCCTTCTGCCAGAC
>NZ_JACHHY010000090.1 GCF_014202905.1 Chitinivorax tropicus
ATATTTAACGCCGGAAGAATTCCGGCAGAAGTACCACCAACAGAGGACCCAGGTTGCTAATTAAAGACTGGGATACCTAACGGGGAAAGGTCAGGTGAGCGCCTGCTCGTGTGCCGGTATGGTGACTACAAAATTTTCTCGTCAATCAAGAGAAATTTTTCGCCTTCATATTTATAACGACGAATCCATCTCTTCTCTTCCACCTCTGAGCGGTACAGGAAGTCAATACCTTCTATCCTCAATATAAGCTGCATGACTGTATCAGGATCTGCTATCTCATTAATCTCAAGCAAGAGCGGGTATTGCCGATACTCTTCCTTATGCCAATCTCCATCATAAAAATTTGAAATTATCCTAATACATCCGCCTCCTCCAATATCAGCCCGGAAATATTCGCCCCAGAAACTACTTTCATGAAGCGAAAACTCAATACCCAAAGCAAGCGCCAACTGTCGCACCGCAACGGTGGTATCATTCTCTCTAATTCCATAATAATCATATATGTGCATATCTATTTACCAAGTTTGACAATGTGAGACGGGCAAGATAGTGCACCAGGAATGTTGTCGTAGAGCATAAATTCCACAGGACGTCCAGCTTGTTGAGATAGCATAGCTCGTACATCACTAAGCCCAAGGAGTCTCGATTGCTCTGGAGTTAATGGACCTATACGATCAGGCATGGTTTTTACTTTGAAACCATTCGCTCTTCCCAATTCCAACGACTGAAGGTACAAGTCATCATTAACCAAGGCAATGTCATAATCACTAATACGACCGTGATCAAACGGAGAGTTCGGCGTTTTACTAAATGGCGAGCTACGACCGGTGACAGAACTACCTTTGAATACAATGCTTGTATTTTCCGGAAGTCGGCTCTTTAGTGCATCAACAAAAGTGGTGTAGTCCTCAAAACTCTTGAAACCATAGGGTAAAGGATTACCTGTTGGGTCGAATACTCTGCCTGGAACAACCCCCCCCCCAATTCTACCCCGCCCGGCACCACCCGCTCCAACCTAACCGGCAGCGGATTGGAATACAAGGTCCCAGGGGTGTACTCGAGAGGCAGGATATTCCAGTCAGGCAGCCCCTTGCCT
>NZ_JACHHY010000091.1 GCF_014202905.1 Chitinivorax tropicus
TGGCATCGACGCTGAATTGGCCATAGCTGCCGCTCTGCTGGCTGGCGACGAAGCGGACGCCGAGGGTGGTGGTGGTGAGGGTGCCGCTGTCACTGAGCGTGCCATCCTCCTGCACCGCCCCACTGCCGGTGGTGGTGGAATCCGCCGTGCCATTCACCTGCACGGTGAGGGTGTGTTGGCTGCCATCGACCGAGGACACGGTGAAGGTCTCGGTCCGCTGGTCAGTGCCGGACAGCGCCTGCACCTGAGCACCGGCATTGTCGAGGGCATAGCTCCACTTACCGGTGGCATCCAAGGTGAGGGTGCCGTACTGGCCGGTGAGGGTGGCGGGCTGGAAGGCGGCCTGTCCAGCATCGGAATCGGTGAGCGTGAGCTGACCGGTGCTGAGCAGGGTGGTGTCCTCGGTTACGCTGCCATGGTCGGTGCCACTGATGATGGCCCCATCGTCGCGGCCTGTGACCGTGATGGTGACAGTGGTGGTCGAGCCATCGGACAAGGCGACGGTGAAGGTTTCGAGCTGACTGTCCCCGGTCTTGAGGGCCTGCACCGCAGGCTGGGTATTGTCCAGGGTGTAGTGCCAGGCACCACTGGCATCGACGCTGAATTGGCCATAGCTGCCGCTCTGCTGGCTGGCGACGAAGCGGACACCGAGGGTGGTGGTGGTGAGGGTGCCGCTGTCACTGAGCGTGCCATCCTCCTGCACCGCCCCACTGCCGGTGGTGGTGGAATCCGCCGTGCCATTCACCTGCACGGTGAGGGTGTGTTGGCTGCCATCGACCGAGGACACGGTGAAGGTCTCGGTCCGCTGGTCAGTGCCGGACAGCGCCTGCACCTGAGCACTGGCATTGTCGAGGGCATAGCTCCACTTACCGGTGGCATCCAAGGTGAGGGTGCCATATTGACCGGTGAGGGTGGCGGGCTGGAAGGCGGCCTGTCCGGCATCGGGATCGGTGAGCGTGAGCTGACCGGTGCTGAGCAGGGTGGTGTCCTCGGTTACGCTGCCATGGTCGGTGCCACTGATGATGGCC